>CAXBRG010000069.1:0-6699 GCA_963977995.1 uncultured bacterium
CCGCCACTGAACTTGAGGGTGGCCGACGGGTCGCCCGCCACCGGCAAGTCCTCTCCGTGTCGGTGAGTGCGCCCGCTACCCTGAGACCCAATGAGTGAGTCTTCAATTCCTGACTATTTGCAGTGGACCGGCAGTGACCTCGCCGGTGCCGTCTTAACAGGGGAGGAGATTCAGCAGCGTGTTGCTGAATTGGGCTCGATGATTTCCGTGGACTACAAAGACTCTCCACCTTTGCTGGTCTGCGTGTTGAAGGGCGCAGTGACGTTCATGAGCGATCTCATGCGAGCCGTGCGACTGCCGTGCGATATCGATTTCATGGCGGTGTCGTCCTATGGTGCCGCGACAAAGTCCTCGGGTGTCGTTCGCATTATTAAGGACCTCGAAAGTGATATTGAGGGGCGCCACGTTCTCATCGTGGAAGACATCGTCGATTCGGGGCTAACCCTTAACTATCTCCGTAAGTATCTGGGAGCCCGCAAGCCCGCCAGCTTGGAGGTCTGCGCCTTGTTGCTCAAGGAGGGTGAGCAGAAAGTGGAGCAGACGATTCGGTACGTTGGCTTCTCGATTCCGTCGACGTTTGTCGTGGGTTACGGACTTGACGTTGCGGAGCGGTATCGCAATCTCGATGGCATCTACACGTATCAAGGAGAAGGTTCGTGATTGACCACGATCGCATTGCGGCGGCGGTCAAAGAGATTCTCGCCGCCATCGGTGAGGACGTCGACCGTGACGGACTCCTCGAGACACCGCGCCGAGTGGCGGACATGTACGTCGAACTATTCGAAGGTATTGAAGCCGATCCCGGTGCGCATCTGCGTACGACCTTTGAAGCGGGTCACGATGAAATGGTGATGGTTCGCGATATTCCGTTCACCTCGCTGTGTGAACATCACCTCGTGCCGTTCATCGGACACGCGCACGTGGCCTATCTCCCGGGTGCGGAAGGGCGCATAACGGGACTGTCGAAGTTGGCTCGCCTGGTCGAGGGATTTGCTCGACGGCTGCAAGTGCAAGAACGAATGACCACCCAAATCGTCGATGCCCTCGAGCGCGAGCTCGCCCCACGCGGTTCAATTGTGGTCATCGAAGCCGAACACTTCTGCATGTCGATGCGCGGCGTCAAGAAGGCCGGCGCGACCACCGTCACATCGGCTGTTCGCGGGGCCTTTCAGAGCGATCCCACCACACGCGCGGAGGCACTGAATTTCATCCATCAGCGGCGGTCTTCATGGCATTGAGCCCCTCGGTAATGGGGATTATCAACGTGACGCCCGACTCCTTTTTTCCTGAGGGACGTTCGTCAAGCAGCGAACAAGCGATTCGACGGGGTATTGAGATGTTTGCGGCCGGGGCCGACATCGTTGACGTTGGGGGCGAGTCGACTCGGCCGGGAGCCGACGACGTCTCGGCAGAAGTGGAGATTGCCCGCGTCGTACCCGTCGTACGAGAACTCGCCACCTACGGACCAGTGTCAATTGATACACAAAAGCCCGACGTCGCTCGGGCGGCCGTGGCGGCTGGTGCCACCGTGGTGAACGACGTGTCCGCGTCGCTGATGTCAGTAGCGGGGGAGTTGGGCGTCGGATATGTCGGAATGCATCGCCAGGGAACTGCACACACCATGCAGATCAATCCGCACTACGACAACGTTGTGCTCGAAGTCCGTGACTTCCTCCACCGTGTCGCCGAGGAGTCGCTCGCTGCTGGCGTGCGGCAGTTGTGGCTCGATCCCGGAATCGGGTTTGGGAAGACGGCTCACCACAACGTGCAGCTTCTCGCTCATCTGGACGTTCTCCGCACTCTCTGCGACTCATTTGCCTGTGGACTGCTGATTGGCACCAGTCGGAAACGGTTTCTCGGTACGCTCTCACCGTTGGATTTAGAGGTGGACGAGCGCCTTGAAGGTTCGATCGCGACTGAGGCGTGGTCACTACTTCACGGGGCGGACATGGTGCGAGTGCATGATGTGCCCGCCGCCGTCTACCTTCGCGAACTAGTAACGATGCCGTACGAAGAGGTGACAACGTGAGAGGTAAGTGGGCGGCGGGAATCGAACCCCGCAACTTCACCTGGATTTTCCAAGGGCAACTCGCGGCCGCGGACCGACCGGGTGGAGCGACACGCGTGCACCGCCAGGTTCGTCGAGAAGAGGAACTGCGATGGCTCAAGAACCAGAAATTCACTCGAGTGATTTCCCTCTTTGCGCTCCCCTTGAGTAACCGGGCCTACGACGACCACGGAATGACCACGGGTATCTACCCCATAACTAATGACGCGGATCAATCAGAGTTGATGACGGCGTTCTTCACCGACATCCGCGATTCGGTCAACCGTGGCGAAATTGTTCTCCTTCACGCGGATGAAGTATCTGATCGCCTCCTGGGACTCGTGGCCGGGTACCTCATCTGGTCGGGTCGAGCCCAGAGTGACGCCATCGCTCTCGCCGCCGTCGAGCGGTTGTTTCGTCGTTCCATCAGCATCGAAGGTCGCAACATCTTGAAGACGCTTCCGGAGAGGTCGTGACCGACACCATCGAGCTCCGCGATATTCGGTTTTCAACCATCGTGGGTGTCCTGCCAGAAGAGCGTCTGCGCGAACAACCCGTGTCGCTGGACATCGATCTGGTGCGGGACTGTTCCGAGGCGGCACGCCACGACGACCTCGCCGAAACGACCAACTACGCCCAGGTCATCACCGTGGCCATCGACATCGCTCGCTCGGGTCAATTTCAACTCTTGGAAACGATGACCCATCGGATCGGTGCCGCCATTCTTGGTCTCGACTCCTCGATCGACGAGGTGACGGTGGTGGCGCGAAAGCTTCGGCCCCCGGTTCCCGAGGATGTGGGAACGGTCGGCGTGCGGTGCACCCTGACGCGGTAGTCGTGAAGGCGTACTTCTCGCTCGGATCCAATCTTGGTGATCGCCGAGCCCATTTTGTGACGGCAATTCCTCTCCTCGCTCACGGGGAACCGTCACGAATTTCGCAGGTGTACGAAACCGAACCTCAGGGCGGAATCGAGCAGTCAAATTTTTGGAATCTCGTCATGGAGGTCGAGACGACCGCGTCACCTCGCGATCTACTCGCCCGCGCTCACGCGGCCGAAGCGGCGTGCCAGCGCACCCGTGATGTGCGCTGGGGCCCCCGAACGCTCGATGTCGACGTGGTGTTAGTCGGTGACGTCGTCAGTGACGACCCCGAACTCACCATCCCGCACCCCCGGATGTGGGAACGGCGATTCGTCCTTGCCCCCTTGAGGGAACTCGCTCCCGACATCGTTTCGGTCGAGGCCGTGGAACGTGCCGAGGGCGACGTTGTAGCACTCGGTACACTGGCGTCGTTGAGCTAACGACGAACGGCACCCGCGAGGGGCCGGAACGAAACGGGGCCGTATGAAAATTGTCATAGTGGGCGCTGGTCGCTGCGGGCTTTCGCTCGCGAGGGCGACCGAGGCAGTGGGTCACGACGTCGTCGTCGTGCATCACGACGAAGTCCAACACCTTCCTGCAGCCGATGCGGTCATCTTGTGTGTACCCGATAGTGCTATCGCCAATGTCGCCGCTGATATTGCACCGACATCGGCAGTCGTCATGCACGTCGCCGGTTCTCGAGGTCTGGACGTGTTGCATCCCCACGCTCGGGTGGCATCACTGCATCCCTTGATGGCGTTACCCAACCCTGAGGTGGGTTCGCAGCGACTGCGGGAGGCAACGTTTGCAGTCGCCGGTGATCCGCTGGCCACGGAAATCGTGGTCTCCCTCGGTGGACGGCCCGTCGCACTACACGATGACAGTCGAGTGAACTATCACGCCGCCGCCTGTGTTGCGGCAAATCATCTGGTGGCGTTGATGGCATCCGTCGATGAGATTGCTCGCTCCGTGGGGCTCACGGTGGACGACTACTTGCCACTCGCGATGGCGTCGCTGCGCGATGTCGCCACAATGGGACCTCGCGACGCCCTGACCGGACCGGCGTCTCGTGGCGATCTGTCCACGATTGATGCACATCTCCACTCAATTCCTGAGGCCACTCGCGAGTTGTATGTCGCCATGGCTCGCGAAGCGCTGGCTCTCGGCGAGCTCCAGCGCTCGACGACCGTCGTCTGATGCGCCATCTCCGTACGCTGCCCGAGTGGCGTGTCGCCACCGAGGAGATTCGCCGGTCGGGTCGCCGAGTTGGTCTGATTCCGACAATGGGTGCCCTGCACGAGGGGCATCGTTCGCTCATCGACCGCGCCATTGCTGACGGCACGGTTCCGTGCGTCACTATTTTTGTCAATCCTCGCCAGTTCAATGATCAAGCTGACCTTGAGGCGTACCCGCAGCCACTCGACGACGATCTTGCACGCTGTCGTGAATGGGGTGTTGAGGTCGTGGTGACACCATCCATCCATGAAATGTGGCCGGACTACCCCCTGGCGACGGCAACGACGGTGCGGGTCGCTGGCATCACCGACGAGTTCGAGGGTGCGGGTCGCCCCGGTCACTTTGATGGCGTCGCCTCGGTGGTAACGAAGATCTTTGCGGTGACCGGTCCGTCGACGGCCTACTTCGGTGAAAAGGATTTTCAACAGTTGGTAATGGTTCGCCGCTTGGTGGCCGATCTTGGTTTCGACGTTGACGTTGTCGGGTGTCCCACTGTTCGCGACTTCGACGGACTCGCCCTCTCGAGTCGCAATCGTCGCTTGAGTACCGCTGGTCGCACGGCCGCCCTGGCAATTCCGCGGGCACTGGAGTGGGCATCAGCGGAGCCGCGAACCTCCGGCGAGATACTTCGTGAAGTGAACGAGACGCTCATGCGGGCCGGAATCGCGGTGGCCTATGTCGCGATTGTCGATGACGTGACGATGGCCCCGTACGACGGTGTGGGTGCGGCGCGTGTCATTGTGGCGGGGACAATCGAGGGAGTTCGACTCCTCGATAACGCAGTGGTGGTTCTACAGAGAGGCGACGAGACGTGTTGTTAGCAATCGATACCGGTAATACAGAGACGGTCATTGGACTGATCGGTGACGAGCCAGCTGACGTATCCGATCGCGCGCTGGGTATCGCTCGTGCGACGGGTGAACACGGACTGAAGTATCACTGGCGCCTCAGTACGATTCCCGATCGCACTCCTGACGAACTCGCCATGGTGTTAACGCAGCTTCTTTCGCTCGAGGGTCTTGACCTTCGTACAACGGTGTCGGCCATTGCGGTGTCGTCCTCGGTGCCGGCCGTCATTACTCAGATTCGCCGTATGGCCAACCGATGGTTCTCGTCGATGCCCCTCACCATTCTCGGACCGGGGGTGAAGTCGGGCATGCCGATTCTCTACGACAACCCGAAAGAGGTGGGCCCCGATCGCATTGCGAACGCGGTGGGTGCGTATGACTTGTATCCCGGCGCCAGCATCGTGGTGGACATGGGAACGGCCACCACCTTTGACGTGGTGAGTGCCAAGGGCGAGTACCTCGGTGGCGCCATCGCCCCCGGTGTGGCCATCTCATTGGACGCCCTCTACTCCCACGCCGCCGCGCTGCGCTCCGTCGAGCTGGTGGAACCCCGATCAGTTATCGGGCGATCGACGGTGGAGTCAATTCAATCCGGGGTCCTCTATGGCTTTGCGGCCCAAGTGGACGGCATGGTGGAGCGCATCCGTCGCGAAGTGGGTGATGCTCAGGTCATCGCCACCGGCGGCCTCGCGGGGCTCATTGCGCCGCGAACGCAACACGTCCAATTTGTAGAACCATGGCTGACCCTCCACGGATTGCGTATCGTTCATGAGAGAAACCACGTGGGAGATAACTCGTGAACACGCCCTATTCGTTCGAGCACGACGCGTACGCGGCATCGTTGCACGAACGCTTTGCGCATTTGGGCGATGGTGATGAGTCGGGTGCGACCGTCAAAGTGGCCGGTCGCGTCATGTTGCTCCGCACTCAGGGCAAGCTGGCCTTCGCCACGATGCGCGATTCCAGTGGCGAGATCCAGCTCTTCGCCCTATCGGCCGTTACCAGTGAATTTGACGACTTCGTCAAATTGCACCTCGGCGATTGGGTGGGCGTCGAAGGCGAGGTTGTGAGGACTCGCCGAGGTGAGCTATCGGTCAAGGTGGGTTTTTGGCAGCTGCTCGCGGAAGCCAAGCTGAACTTCGGTGACAAGTGGGCCGGCATCTCTGATCACGAACTGCGTTACCGTCACCGAGAAGCCGATCTGTGGGCGAATCCGGAGAGTCGCCTCGCGCTCACGCGTCGCAGTGAACTCGTTCGTTCGATGCGTCAGCGGCTCTGGGAGCGTTCGTTCCTTGAGGTAGAAACTCCGATCTTGAACGCCATTCCCTCGGGAGCGGCCGCTCGACCGTTTGTCACTCACCACAACGCTCTCGACGCGGAGTTCTTCTTGCGCATCGCCCCCGAACTGTGGCTGAAGCGACTCGTGGTGGGTGGGTTTGAGCGAGTTTTCGAGATCGGACGTCTCTTTCGCAATGAGGGAATTAGTCCACGCCATAACCCCGAGTTCACGACTCTTGAGCTCTACACCGCCTACTGGGACTTCAACGACATGATGGCGTTGACCGAAGAGCTCGTGGCCGACATTGCGCGCGACGTGCTGGGGACGACCGAGGTCAGTTACCAGGGCCGACCCTTTTCGTTTGCGGCACCGTGGCCGCGCCGCTCAATGAGTGATATCACGAGTGAAAAGATTGGTGAAGAGGTTT
>CAXBRG010000070.1:0-6682 GCA_963977995.1 uncultured bacterium
GTGACTCCCGTGAGTTCGGCCGTTGGAACGTCGGCCACCCCCGCTCCCAAGGTTCCTATCGACGCTGACGCCACGCCGTTGCGGGGCGCCGCGGCCCGCATTGTTACCAATATGAACGCATCGCTGAGTGTTCCAACTGCCACCAGCGTGCGCACGGTCCCCGCTCGGCTGTTGGAAATTAACCGTATGGCACTGAATGAGGCGCTCAGCCGCTCGACCGGTGCCAAAGTCTCCTTCACGCACTTCATTGCATTCGCGATGGTGAAAGCCCTGGGCGTGGTTCCTTCAATGAACAGTTCGTTCGTGGAGGCGGTTGATGAAAAGGGCACACCTGGCGTCGTACGTCATGATCACGTGGGTCTTGGACTCGCCGTTGATGTCGAACGCACCGACGGATCACGCAATCTCCTCGTTCCGGTCATTCGCGATGCCGACACCCTCGATTTTCGATCATTCGTGCTGCACTACGAGGAGCTCGTGCGGCGCGTACATGGTGGTCGAGCCGGAGCTGACGACTTCGTGGGAGCAACCGTTTCTTTAACGAATCCCGGAACAATTGGGACGGTGCAGTCTGTACCGCGACTGATGCCCGGTCAGGGTGCCATCTTTGGTGTCGGTGCACTGGGATGGCCGGCGGGGTTTGAGTCGGCCGATCCACGTGCTCTCGCGGAAATGGGAGTGGGCAAGGTTCTCACGATTACGTCGACCTACGACCATCGGATTATCCAAGGCGCCGAGTCGGGACTGTTCCTCAAATATGTTGCCGAATGCCTCACTGGCGGTCACGATTTTTACGACGAAGTGTTTGAGGCTATGGGCGTGCCATACGAGCCTGCTCGCTGGTCTCGCGATGAGAATTCGCCTGCGGACGACGATCGCGTCATCAAGCAGATGCGGGTTCAGCAGTTAATCAACATGTATCGGGTCCGCGGTCACCTTCAGGCGAACCTCGATCCTCTTCGCGCAGAAAACCCAACTGTCCATCCCGAACTCGACCTCGCAACCTATGGTCTTTCGATTTGGGACCTGCCGCGAACTTTCTTTGTGGACGGGCTCGCCGGCAAAGAGACAGCCACACTCGAGGAAGCACTGTCCGTTCTGCGAAGTGCGTACAGCGGCACGATGGGTGTGGAGTACATGCACATCATGGATCCCGCGCAAAAGAAGTGGATACAGGAACGCCTCGAGGGAGTGACGCAACTCACCTCCAACCTTGAACAGCGAAGAATTCTCGATCGTCTGAACGCCGCCGAGGTCTTTGAAAAGTTTCTCCACACTCGGTATGTCGGGCAGAAGCGGTTTGGACTTGAGGGTGGCGAATCGACGATTGTGGCCCTTGACGCGATGATTTCCAGTGCCGCCGAGGCGCAACTGACAGATGTCGTCATCGGTATGGCGCACCGAGGACGGCTCAATATTTTGGCCAACGTGGTCGGCAAGAGTTACTCCGATATTTTCAGTGAATTTGAGGGAAATCTCGACCCGGAATCCGTGCAGGGATCCGGCGACGTGAAGTACCACAAGGGTGCCAAAGGTACGTATCACGCACCGTCGGGGGCGACTATTGAGGTCTCCATGGCTTCGAACCCCAGTCACCTCGAAGCAGTCAATCCCGTTGTCGAGGGAATTGTGCGTGCGAAGCAAGATCGTGTGATTCGCCCTGGGGACGGGGCCACACCCGCTCCCACCCCCGAGCTATTTCCCGTGATGGCTGTTCTCATCCACGGCGACGCTGCGTTCGCCGGCCAAGGAGTCGTCGCCGAGACCCTGAACTTGTCGCAGCTCTCTGGCTACCTCATTGGTGGCACCGTGCATGTCGTCATCAATAATCAGGTGGGCTTCACCACGGCACCATCATCGTCACGTTCCAGTTTCTATCCGACCGACGTTGCGAAGATGATTCAGGCCCCCATCATTCACGTCAACGGTGACGACCCCGAAGCGTGTGCTCGGGCTGCACAACTCGCGTTTGAGTATCGCCAGACGTTTCATCGTGACATCGTGATCGACATTGTCTGCTACCGACGCCACGGACATAACGAAGGTGATGATCCGTCCTATACGCAGCCGGTGATGTATCGCATCATTGACCACACACGCTCAGTTCGAAAGATTTACACCGAAAATCTTGTCCGGCGTGGTGACATGACCTTGGACGAGGCGGAGAGTGCAATCGAGAGCTTCAATCAACAGCTGCAAAACGTGTTAGATGAAGTTCGCACCGTTCCAAAGCCGGTCCTTCAAGGTGTTCCCTGCATACCTATTGATGCAGACCCTCCCGCACCCGCCACGGGTGTCGACCGATCGGTGTTGCTCCAGATTGCCTCCGCAACGGCGTCGGCCCCCGAAGGCTTCAGTGTGCATCCCAAACTGCAGCGTCAGTTTGCGCAACGTGATCAGATGGTGAAGGACGGAGAGGTTGACTGGGCACTTGCCGAAGCCTTGGCGTTCGGCTCACTGGTGCTCAGTGGTACCAACGTCCGTCTCATGGGTCAAGACTCACGTCGAGGCACTTTTTCTCACCGCCACGCCGCCCTGGTCGATAGTGAGAATGGACAACAGTGGGTCCCGCTCTCGCATCTTGAGGGGGCATCGGGATTCTTCACGGTCCGCGACTCGTCTTTGAGCGAGTACGCCGCTCTCGGGTACGAGTACGGCTATTCCGTGGAATCGCCCGACTCGCTCGTTGCCTGGGAGGCTCAGTTCGGAGACTTCGTCAACGGTGCGGAGATCATCATTGACAACTTCCTCGTCGCGGCTGAGGACAAATGGGGACAAGTCGCCAACTTGGTCATGCTGTTGCCTCACGGATACGAAGGTCAAGGACCGGAGCACTCCAGCGGAAAGATTGAAAGATTCCTGTCCTTGTGTGCTCGCAACAACATCCGGGTGGCATATCCGTCAACATCGGCCCAGTATTTTCACCTTCTCCGCAGCCAAGTTCTGCGTGAGCGCAAGATTCCTTTGGTTGTCTTTACCCCGAAGTCAATGCTGCGCGCGACGCCAACGCGGTCGCAATTGACGGAACTCGAGAAGGGGGCTTTTGTTCCCGTTCTCGACGACGTGGCTGCCCACCCCGAGAAAGTGTCGCGCGTCGTCTTCGCCACCGGGAAGATCGCCCACGAAGCCGTGGCACACCGTGAAACGCTCGATGGCTCGGTCGCATCCAGCATTGCCGTGGTCCGAGTTGAACAGCTCTATCCCTGGCCGGCGGACGCAATTGCTGCCATCCTCTCCCGGTACGCCACCGCCCGCGAGATTGTCTGGCTGCAAGAGGAGCCAGAGAACATGGGCGCATGGCCGTTTGTCCACCATCAGCTCCACCGCGATCTCCGTGATTCTCACACGTTGCGTCATGTCGCACGAGCCGAGTCGGCGAGTCCGGCGACGGGTTCGTCACTCGTTCACGCCGCAGAGCAGGCCGATCTGCTGGTGAGGGCCATCGGGTGAGTCCCGCTCGACCTCGTCACAAGATCCACATCGTTGTCGATGGGTCCAATATTGCGACGGAAGGTCGTAGTGAACCGAGCCTCGCCCAATTACGGGCCGCCGTCGAGGCGCTGGCTCTGGAGTATCCCCACGCCGAGGTGCTGGTCGTCGTGGACGCATCCCTCGAACACAAACTGTCCGTCTCCGAACGGGCGCAGTTAAAAGAGTTGGAACTGAGCGGTGAGATTGTGGCGCCTCCCGCCGGTTCGGTCGGGCGTGGCGATGCATTCATCCTGAAGATCGCCGAGCGCATCGGTGGCGTGGTGTTGAGTAACGACTCGTTCCATGAGTTCCAAGGTGCGCATTCGTGGTTGTTTGATGAGGGTCGTCTACTCGGTGGCAAGCCCGTCCCTAAAGTTGGCTGGATCTTTACTGAACGCATTCCCGTTAAGGCCACGTCGCGGACACCATCGAGTCCCTCGACCGCAGCGGTGAAGAAGACCAAGGCGCCGTCCCCGGTGAAAGCTGCTAAAGCGGTCAAAACAAGTGCGAAGTCGGTCGGTAAGAAGAAACCTCCCGTGAAGGTGGCGGCGAAGAAAGCCCCGGCGAAGGCGGTCACCCGTGATCGGGTGCCCGTGAACTCCGAAGTGCTGTTCGAACAGTTCTTAATGTCGGTGAAAGTGCGATCTCACGTCGAGGGCGTGGTGGTGACATTTACCTCGCACGGTGCTGTGATTAAGGTCGCCATCGAAGCGGGGTCCGTGGAGTGTTACGCACCCAACAGTGGGCTCGGTACGCCACCTCCGGTGCGAGCACGCGACGTTCTCAAGCGTGGTGAAACGAGACGCTTCCGACTCCGATCGGTCGACCGCGAGCGACGCATTCCCGAGTTAGTGCTCGTCCAGTAGTGGAGGAGTTCGACCCGACTCACTGGCTCCCGCACCGCGAGCCATTTCTTCTCCTCGACGCCATTTCGCACGTTGAGGCTGGAATTCGCGCGGAAGGCCACTGGACACCAGATCCAGACGCCTGGTTTTTCGCCGGCCACTTTCCGGGTCGACCCATCGTGCCCGGAGTGCTTCTCATTGAAGCGATGGCGCAGTGCGGTGCCGTGGCCGTCCTGGCGGACGAGCGGTACGCCGGATCACTGCCTCTCTTTGGTGGTATTTCCTCGGCGCGGTTTCGGCGTCAAGTCCAACCGGGTGACCGTATCGAGGTGATCTGTGAAATGACGCAGCTCTCGGCCCGCGGCGGCAAGGGTCGTGGTACTGCGCACGTCAACGGTGCGCTCGCGGCTGAAGCGGAACTGCTCTTTCTGGTGGTGCCCTCGACGTGAAAGTTGCTACGTGGAATGTCAATTCGCTCAATGCGCGATGGCCGCGCGTTGAGGAGTTCTTGACGACCCGTGACGTTGACGTGGTGCTATTGCAGGAAACCAAACAGCGAGACGAAAAGTTTCCTTTCGACGCACTCGCCGAATTGGGCTACGCATCCGCGCACTTTGGCATCAATCAGTGGAACGGTGTCGCCATTCTCTCACGGGTAGGTCTCGAGGACGTTGTTCGTGGATTTGGTGAGCCCGAGGAGGAGGCGCGAATTATTGCCGGAACGTGCGGGGGAGTCCGGGTGATGTCGTGCTACGTCCCGAACGGTCGTGCACTTGATAATCCTCACTACACCTACAAGTTGGAGTGGCTTGACAAACTCCGCGGTCAGGTAGCGGCACATCCATCGTCCGTCCCACTCCTCGTGGGTGGGGATTTCAATGTGACCCCCAGTGACATTGACTGCTACGACCCCTCGGCGTTTGTGGGAGCCACACACGTGTCGGAACCGGAACGAGCCGCGCTGCGTGCGGTCGAGGCGGAAGGTCTCACTGACATCGTTCGATACCTGTACCCCGATGATGTGCAGTACACGTGGTGGGACTATCGCAATGGGTCGTTCCGTCGTGGCTGGGGTCTGCGGATTGACCTTCTGCTGGTTTCGACGCACGTGCGAGATGGTGCCTCAGCAGCGTGGGTCGATCGGGACGCCCGAAAGGGTGAGAAACCCTCCGATCACGCTCCCGTGATCGTGGAGTTTGATCTCTAGCCGAGGCCCTTCGGCAGAACAACCTCGATGAACGTCGGGCCCGGGGTGGCGTAACTCCGGCGCAGTGCCGCCACGAGTTCGTCGGCGGTAGTAACACGTTGCGCCGGCACTCCTTGACTCGCGGCGAGGCCGCAGAGATCGAGTTGAGGATCTTCGAGGTCGAGCATGCGTCGAGAGGCAGCTCCTTCGGACGTGGCCCCGACGCGTCCGAGTTCGAGATTCAAAATTGCGTAACTCCGATTGGAGAGACCGAGAACGGTGATATCCAGTGACTCACGAGCCATTGTCCATAGGGCCTGGAGGGTGTACATCATCGATCCATCGCTCTCGATGGCGAGCACTCGACGTCCCCCTCCACCGATCGCCGCACCGACCGCCGCCGGCAGGCCGTATCCAATCGCACCACCGGTCAGGGTGAGAAGTTGGTGCGGTGCGGCGTACGTGAGTTGACCGTAGAGGTGGAGTCCGCCCGTATTGGACTCGTCAACGAGAATGGTGTCGGCGGGAAGTGTTGCCGCCACGGCTTGTGCCAAAGTCAGTGTCGTTAACTCTCCAGTCGGTTCGCCCGGCACACTGCCGTGGGGGCCCTCGACATCGCCGTGGGAGCCGAGTTCATCGAGAAGCGCTTCGAGACCGGCAACGGCACTGAGCCCGGGTTCGGTAAGGGTGACGACGTCACAGTCCGGCGGGAGTAGTTCGCTGGGAATATCGGGGTAGCCAAAAAATCCCACTGGCGTCTTGGCGCCAACTAACACAACGGCCTCGCACTCTCGGAGTTGACCAACGGCGAACTCCGAGAGATAGATGATGCGATCGGGCTGGAAGACTCCGGCACCGCGATCCTGGATGGTAGGGAACGTCTCACTCATGATGCGAACGCCGTGAAGGGTCCCGATGCGGTGCGCAATGGACAGCGCGGGAAGTCGCACGCCGTCGTAGCCAAGAATGATGGCCGTCTTCTTCGTTCGAATAACGCGAGCAGCTTCGCTCACGCGATCTGCCGGCGGCGCGGGAAGCGTGGGAGGTCGAACGATGGAGTGACGTGGTGGCGCTGAAAGTTCACCCCACGAGGCATCGGCCGGCAAAACGAGTGTGGCAATCTGACCGGGGGGTCCGTACGCTGCGAGAACGGCATCGGCGGCGTCACCCGTAACATCGT
>CAXBRG010000071.1:0-6628 GCA_963977995.1 uncultured bacterium
GCAGTTCGTCTTCCCGATGGCAAAACGATTGCCGACGGACCATTTCCGACAGTTGTTGAATTTTCGGGTTACACCACTGCCGCCCCGCACTCGCTTATTGATGCCTATCTCGGTCGCTCGGGTCATTCGCTCAGCGATCCGCTCCTCCCGTCATCTTCAACGGCCGCCGGATCACTGTTCGCCCCCGCCATGGGTTTTGCTGCAGTGTCGATCCAAATGCGTGGATCAGGCTGCTCGGGTGGTGCGTACGACCTCTTCGGTCCGACCTTGGCCACCGACGGGTACGACGCAATCGAACGAATCGGTCGGCAGTCGTGGGTGTTGAACCACAAAGTCGGCATGGTGGGCATCTCGTATTCCGGCATCAGCCAATTTGCCGTTGCGGGACTTCGACCACCCCACCTCGCAGCGATCGCTCCGATGAGTCCCACCGACGACCTCTTCTCGACGGGGGCCCCGGGTGGCATCCGTAATACGGGGTTTGCCGCCGGATGGATAGCGGAGCGAGTACACGATGCTCGCCCCTCGCCGAACGGTCAAAGTTGGGTACCGGCACAGATCACCGCGGGTGACACCGTCTGTGCGGCCAATCAGCTCTTCCACAATCAAGCCCAGGACGTCAACGCCATTTTGGAGTCTCACACTGACCGCACGGCCAGTCTGTACGACGTGCGTTCACCGCTGGTCTGGGCCTCTCGCATAAGCGTTCCGGTCTTCCTCGTCGGTGGTCTCCACGACGAGCAGACCGGTCCTCAGTGGCCTTCCCTCATCGGTGCGTTAGCGACGAATAAGAAAGTGTGGGTTACCCTGCAGAACGGGACGCACGTGGACTCCTTTTCGCCCCAGGTCTTGACGAGGTGGTGGGAGTTCTTAAACCTGTTTGTTGCACAGCGCAAACCAAGTGCCCTCCCGCTGCTCGCCCAGATTTTCATGTCGGGTGCTCAACCGGTGGCGGGCGCCAGCTTTCCCGCCGTGCGCTTTACCACGTCGGCAAACTACAGCGCAGCTCTCACGGCGTTTCAAAAGGATGCTCGCATTCGTGTGCTGTTTGACAACGGAAACTCGTCGGCCGGCTCGGGCGTCGTGTCGGCGGCCTACGAAGCGGGATTCAGCGCCTTCCCATCACCGACGGCGAAGGCCCTGACGTACTATCTCGGCGCAGGGGGATCGTTGGCCAGTGTCGCGCCCACCAGTGGGACCGTGACCTACGCCCCGGATGCAACCACGCGGCCCGAGACGTCCGCGGGGACGAGTTTCAATGCGTGGGCGGCCCATCCGAACTACAACTGGACGCCCGTTGCGTCAGGGTCCGGCGTCGGATTTATCTCCGGAGCTCTGACGAAGAACGTCACCATTGTGGGACCCGCGTCGATGAACTTGTCGCTCAAGTCCACCGCCACCAACACTGATGTGCAGGTCACGGTCTCGGAAGTTCGTCCGACGGGTGAAGAGATGTTCATTACGTCGGGCACCCTCCGGGCCAGCTACCGCACGTTGGCGAAAACGTCCACCGCGTATGCACCCGTCCCGATCTACACCGCAGCCGCGGCGAAGAACCTTACGCCCAACGTGGCAACGACTCTGCGCGTACCGTTAACGCCCATCGCCTACACCTTCCGTACGGGATCGAAGATTCGCGTCACCATCACGGCACCGGGCGGTGAACGACCAACTTGGAAGTACGGCACGTTGGTCACCGGCGGAGCGGTCACGAACACGCTGATGCTGGGCAAGGGTTCGGCGCTGGTTCTCCCCTCGGTCAGTGGGGTGACGCCAACGGATAGTCAACCGGCGTGTGGCTCAAACCGCGGTCAACCGTGTCGGACGTACGCAGCCGCGAACAACGGCGGCTGATTACACGACGAAATACTTCGCCTGAGGGTGATGACAGATGATGGCGTCCGTGGTCTGCTCGGGGTGCAGCTGGAAGCCTTCGGACACTGAGACGCCGATACGACCCGCCTCGAGAAGTTCGGCAACCTTGGCGTTCTCCGTGAGATCGGGACAGGCTGGATAGCCCCACGAGTACCGGCCACCTCGATACTGCTGACGAAAGAGTCCCGTCAGCGTGGGTCCGTCCTCGTGGACGTACCCGAGTTCTTGGCGAATCCTGTGATGCCACAGCTCGGCGAGCGCTTCCGCCATTTCGACTCCCAAGCCGTGCAGCATCAGATAGTCGGTGTACCGGTTCTCGGCAAAGAGTTCCTGACAGCGTTCTGACACGCGCGAGCCCATCGTGACGAGCATGAAGCTTGCATAATCGTGGTCGGAACTAGTCGTTGGTCGGAAAAAGTCCGCAATGCACAGGTGGGGTTCGTTATGTTGCCGCGGGAAGTTGAATCGGACGCGCTCTGTACTCCGAGTGTCATCGGTGAAGATGATCAGATCGTCACCCTCGGCGGCAGCGGGGAAGTGACCCCACACGACTTGCGGAACGAGGAGACTCTCGGCCTTCGCGATCGCCAGCTGTTCACGAAGAACAGCCTTCACTCGCTCCTTAAAGGCACCGTCATCTTCACCCTCGTCGGGTCGGAATCCCCACTGATTGCGAAAGAGTGCCGTGAGGTTCAAAAACTCCGAAATTTCGTCGACCGACATGCCCTTGGCTACACGTGACCCGAGAAATGGTGGTGCAAAGAGTTCGTTGTTCTCAGCCACGGTGGCACTGCGCAGTGGGAGGCCATCGGGCCGCGGCGCGGCGCCGTCACGGCTTCGTCGGGGAACTTTTCTTTCAGAAATCTCTCGCCCAAAGTCGGGATCGTCATCGCCTCGTCGGATCTCTCCGAGTCGATCGAGCACGCGAAGCCCCTCGAAGGCGTCCTTCCCATAGAACACGCGACCTTCGTAGATTTCGCGAAGATCACGCTCGACGTACGTGCGAGTGAGGGCGGCTCCACCGAGTAGCACGGGAAGCTGGGAGTAACCCAACTCATTCATTACTTCCAGATTTTCGCGCATAATCAAGGTTGACTTGACGAGTAGACCACTCATGCCGAGGGCGTCGGCGGAGTGCTGGTCGACCGCGGCCAACATTTCATTGATGCCAACCTTGATACCGAGATTGACGACTTCGTAGCCATTGTTGGTGAGGATGATGTCCACCAAATTTTTTCCAATGTCGTGAACGTCACCTTTGACAGTCGCCAGGACCACAGTTCCACGTCCACCCTGATCAGACTTTTCCATGTGCGGCTCTAAATGTGCGACGGCGGCCTTCATCGTTTCGGCTGACTGCAAGACAAAGGGGAGTTGCATTTCGCCCGTCGCAAACAGATCGCCAACAATCTTCATACCCTCGAGGAGTGTGTCGTTCACAATGGCGAGTGGTGCGCGTCCGGATGCCATGGCGGCGTCGAGATCGGCTTCAAGTCCGTTGCGTACGCCGTCGATAATGCGCTGACGCAAGCGCTCATCCAGAGGCAGTTCGTCGAGGTTGGTCTTGGCGGTATCGGTGGCTTTCACGCCATCAAAGAGAGCAATGAGGTGGGCGAGCGGGTCGTAGTCGGCCGTTCGGCGGTCGTAGATGAGGTCGAGACAGGTGGCGCGGACAGCATCATCGATGCGGGCGAGGGGAAGAATCTTGGAGGCGTGGACAATGGCGGCATCGAGGCCCGCTTCCGCGGCCTCGTGGAGGAATACCGAGTTCAGAGCCTGGCGGGCCGCGGGATTCAATCCAAAGGAGATATTGGAGAGTCCGAGAATTGTATGGACCCCCGGAAGCTCCGCCTTGATTCGACGAATGGCATCGAGAGTTTCAATGCCGTCACGCCGGGACTCCTCCATGCCAGTGGATAGCGGGAGGGCGAGAGGGTCGATGAAGATGTCGCGAGGATCGATTCCGTAATCGCGAGTCGCGATATCGGTAATCGCTTGCGCGGCGCGCACTTTCCATTCGGCGGTCCGAGCCTGGCCCTCCTCGTCAATCGTGGTCGCCACGACGGCTGTTCCGAATTCGGCAGCGAGAGAGAGGAATCCGTCGAGCCGTGTTCCCGGCCCTCGACCTTCTTCCAGGTTGACCGAGTTCAAGATGGCCTTTCCGCCAAGGTGGACTAGGGCGGCTCGCGCCGTCGCCGTCTCGGTGGTGTCAACCATGATGGGAACGGACGACTGTTGACAGAGTCGGGACATCACGGCATTCATGTCGGCAATTCCGTCGGCACCCGTGTAGTCGACACACACATCCAAAATGTGAGCACCCTCTTTAATTTGGTCACGCGCCATCGCCACGCAGGTGTCCCAGTCACCTTCCAACATCGCTTCGCGAAACTTCTTGGATCCGTTTGCGTTGGTTCGTTCGCCCACGAGCAGCACGGAGCGGTCTTGTTGATACGAGGTTGCTGAGTAGATGGAGGCAACGGCGGGCTCCACGACAACATTTCGCGTCGCTGGTGTCACTTCTCGTACCGCCTCAACCACCGCTGCGAGATGGGCGGGTGTCGTGCCGCAGCAACCACCGACTGCCGCAACGCCGTAATCGGCAACAAATCGGGCGAGGTGTTCGGCGAGGGCCTCGGGAGTGAGGTCGTAGTGCATTTGACCATCAACCACACTGGGAAGTCCCGCGTTGGGTAAGCAGGCGAGTGGCACGGGGGCGGTGTCGGACAGCGTGCGGAGTGGTTCGTGCATTTCCACCGGTCCGGTCGCGCAGTTGAGACCTAGGACATCGACGCCCACGGGAAGTAACGAGGTGATGGCCGCGCCAATTTCGGTGCCGGGGAGCATCCGACCCGTCAGCTCAATAGTGACTTGGGCTTGGATGGGCACGATGCGACCGTGGCGAACCATGGCACGATGGCATGCGGCGATAGCCGCTTTGCCTGACAGTAAATCGAACATCGTCTCAACGAGGAGAAGATCCACCCCGCCTTCGAGTAGTGCGTAGGCCAACTCTTCGTAGGATGCGGAAAGATCGTCATACGAGATCTGCCCCAGCGTCGGAAATTTCGTTCCCGGACCGATCGATCCCGCAACAAACTTGGGCGCCGTCGCGGTCGAGTACTCATCGGCGACACGACGGGCAATCTGCGCCGAGGCGAGGCCCAACTCAAAGGCTCGATCTGCAATGTCATATTCGGCAAGCACCACACCAAACGAACCGAAGGAGTCGGTTTCTATGACGTCGACGCCAACATCGAGGAACGACCGATGGAGTCGCTCGATGACATCGGGTCTCGTAACGGTCAGAATCTCATTACAGCCCTCTAAGGCCGCTCCGCCAAAGTCGGCGGCTGAAAGATTCTCTAACTGCAGGTTGGTTCCCGTCGCACCGTCATAAATAAGTGGTCGTCGCGCTAATGCCGCGAGATACGGGTCGTCGGCCGACGGGCGAGCAAAGGGCAATGAGGCAACCATGGGGTGGTCTCAGGCTACCCCGAACACCTGCGCGAACGCTAAGGAACTTCACGTCATCCGGTGCGCACCATTACGCTGACCGAGTGAAGATCTACACGCGTGACGGCGATGACGGGACGACGGGCCTGTTGTTCGGGGGGCGCGTGCCAAAGAGTTCAGACCCCATTGAAGTGAATGGTGCCGTCGACGAAGCTCAAGCGGCTCTGGGATGGGCTCGTTCGCTGCAACCCGCGGCGAGTGAACTGCATCAACTGCTGATCCATCTTGAGCGCGACCTCTGGGTACTCATGGCCGAAGTTGCCACCTTGCCGGCAAATCGCACCAAGCTCGTTGCTGGGAAGTCCAGTGTGACGTGGCCAATGGTCGAGTTCCTGGAAGCGGAAATAGACCGCCTTTCGGCGGTCGTCCCGATGCCGACCGAGTTTGTTGTTCCGGGCGAAAACCAGGCGTCGGCCGCGCTCGACGTGGCGCGGACCGTCGTACGACGGGCTGAGAGAATCGCCGTGGGCTACCCGCTTCCGGACAGCAATGTGGTGGCGTATCTCAATCGTTTAAGCGACCTGGTCTGGACTATGGCACGATATGCCGAGGGACCTGAGCACCGCACGGCGCGGGAATCCCAGTAACTGTTGAGGAGAAAGAAAATGACCCGATCGGTAATAGCAACAAATCTCAACGACGCTCCGAACTTTGGAGCGATCGTTGTTTTGGTGCAACCAACCAACGGTGGTGCGACCACCCTCGAGGGTACGCCGGTAGCCCTGCACGACACGGCTCTGCCGGGAACGCTGTCCAAAGAGTGGTGCGAAGCGCAAGGACTGGGTCTAAAAGTCGCTCAATCGACCGTCGTGCGGAACTTCTCGGGTCCGAATATCGTTCTCGTCGTTACCAACGGCTCTGCTACTACGTCGGACGAGTGGCGGAGAATCGGAGCGGCCATTTCGCGCCAGTCGCCCAAGACCAGCGCTCTCGTGTTGCTGCCAGCGACCGGCGAGTTCAACGTCGTGGATGCTACGCAAGCTCTCACCGAGGGCGTGGTTCTCGCGGGGTATGACTTCAAATCTGTCGATGAGGCGCCGCCCGTTGGACTGGCGGTGGTCGGAGGCTTCGAACCAACCGACCCGGACGCACTGGGTGCAGCTCTGCGACGCGGTTCGTTGATTGCCAATAGTGCGAACTGGGCCAAGAGACTGATCGACACGCCGGCTATGGACCTGACGCCGGCGGCGTTTGTCGGACACGTCAAGGAGCGAATCGAAGGACTTCCCTTCGTGAC
>CAXBRG010000072.1:0-6625 GCA_963977995.1 uncultured bacterium
GAACGGGTCAACTGCCCCACCGATCGCCGTGCCATTCACGTCACCATTACCGAGAGCGGCGACCACGCACTTGATAGTGCTCTCGCTCGTCACGTGGACGTTCTTCAATACGCCGTGGGAGAAGCTCTCGCACCCGATGAGAGAGCGGCGCTGCACGCTCTGTTATCGAAGCTGCGACAGTCGCTCTAAGCCTTCTCGACCCAGGCTCGCGCGTCGCTCCGTTCGTCATCGAACTCCAAGGGTTCACCCGCGCCAGTACCCGGGCCTACCGTCACATCCATCGCGAGTACTTCATTCGCTACGACGGCAAACCCGTCGGCGAGGTCGTCACAGCCCACCAACCGAAGGTGGATACGGTCGGCCACGTCGAGTCCACTGTTCTTACGAAGGTCTTGTACCTGACGAACCAGATCGCGGAGGTAACCCCGTCGTCGAAGTTCATCTGTCAGTGTGAGGTCGAGCGCGACGACCTCACTTCCCTCGCGCCCCACCGCAAAGCCACCCTGACTCTTTACTCGGAGTTCGAGGTCGTCACTCGTGAGAGAGTGATTGCCATTACTCAAGGTGATCACAATTGATTCACCTCTGTCGAGCGCCGATGCCACCTCACCACCGTCTAAGGCCGCGAGCGCGGGGCGAAGCTCCTTCACCGCCTCGCCGAGACGAGGGCCGAGCGTTCGGAAGTTGGGAACCAACTCGAAGGTCAATACTTCAGCAAGCTCGGAACCGTATTCAATAACGTCCACGTTCAGTTCGTCTTCCACCACGCCGGCGGGGGGATGAGCGCTACCCGGTGGGAGAAAGACGAGTGCCCGTGCGAGGGGCTGGCGGACCTTGACTCCCCCGTCGGCTCGCGCCGCGCGACCCAATGACGTCAGTGATCGCGCGACCGCCATCGACTCTTCGAGATCGGTATCGATCTGCGCCCCGTGGGCGACCGGCCAGTCGGCGAGGTGTACCGAATCGAAAGCCTCGCTTCCGTGGAGCTCTCGATACATGAAGTCGGCAATAAATGGTGTGTACGGTGCCACGAGTAACGACACGCGCTGCAGCGCCTCTAACAATGTGGCGTGGGCGGCGAGAGAGTCGGAGCGCGGGGCCGTGGGGTCGGTTCGCCAAAAGCGACGTCGACTCCGTCGGACGTACCAGTTCGAGAGATCATCGATGAAGTGCGACAGGGCCGTGGCCGCCGGCAGCGGTTCGTAACCTTCCAGTGCCGTCGTGACATCGGACGTCGTCTGTTCGAGACGCGACAGAATCCATCGATCCATATCCGAACGCTCAGCCGGGGATGGAATGTCGGCGTCACGGGGATCGAAGGAATTCAGCGAAGCGTACGTCGTGAAGAACGAGAAGGTATTCCAGAGCGTGCCGAGGGTTTCGCGCATCGACGAGTCAATTGCCCCGAGACTGGCCCGCGTCGGCGTCCAGGGCGAACCTTGCGAAAACATCCACCACCGCAGTGGATCGGCGCCTCGGGAGTTCAAAATCTCCCACGGATCAATCACATTGCCTTTGGACTTCGACATCTTTTGACCGTCGGCGTCGACAATGTGACCAAGACATAGGACATGCTCATACGGAGTCGCACCAAAGACCAGGGTGTTCACCGCGAGTAGTGAGTAGAACCAACCGCGGGTCTGATCAATTGCTTCGGCGATGAACTGGGCCGGAAAGCGGAACGCCTCGCGTGACCCTGGAACATGGGGGTAGCCAAACTGCGCAGCGGGCATCGCACCGGAATCAAACCATGCGTCAATCACGGGTTCGACACGTCGGGCTTCGCCGTGGCACTGAGGGCACGGCACGGTGATCTCGTCGATCGAGGGTCGGTGAGGGTCGACGTTCGAACAGTCTCGACCAGACAACGTTGAGAGTTCCGCCAGCGAACCTACGCACGTGAGGTGATTGTCGGCACATCGCCAAATTGGTAGCGGCGTCCCCCAAAATCGGTCGCGGGACAGCGCCCAGTCCACATTGTTACTCAGCCACTCTCCAAATCGGCCGTCGCGAATGTGGTCGGGATGCCAATCGATCGTGAGATTCTGCGCCACCAGCTCATCTTTGAATTTGCTCGTGGCGATGTACCAACTGGGCTTTCCCCAGTAAATCAAAACTGTCGAACACCGCCAGCAGTGCGGGAGGGAGTGCTCGTAGGGGTATCGGCGGATCAGCAGTCCGCGACGTTCGAGTTCGTCATTGATGTCGCTGTTGGCCTCGCGCACCGAGCGGCCCTCTAACCACGTCACCGCGGAGGTGAAGGCCCCGTCAGGGCCAACCGGGTTGACAGTCGGGAGTCCGTTCGCGCGGGCGACTTGACGGTCCACTTCACCAAAGGCGGGGGCCTGATGCACCAAGCCCGTTCCGTCCTCGGTCGTGACGTAGTCAGCGGCGACCACTCGACACGCATCAACGTCGTCGGGCAGCGGTACGTCATCGAAGGGACGTCGGTAGTGCAGGCCCACCAATCGAGAGCCAGGGAACCGAGCGGTGATTTCGGCGCCTTCGCCGAACACCGCAGTGGCAAGTTCCTCCGCCACGACAACTCCGCCCACCACGGCGTAGGTGACCTCGGGGTTGACCGCAATGCCCACGTTGCTCAGCAGCGTCCACGGGGTCGTTGTCCACACGGCAAGGTGCGTCGCACCGGGAAGATCGTGATCGTCCGTGATGTCGAGGGAGATGTAGCACGACTCGTCAATCTCGTCGGTATACGTTCCGGGCTGACCGAGTTCATGGCTCGAGAGTGACGTGCCACAGCGCGGGCAGTACGGGATGACTTTCAAATCCTCGTACAAGAGCCCCTTGTCAAAGAGTTGTTGTAACTGCCACCACACGGATTCGACGTAGCTCGTGTGATACGTCCAATAGGCACTCGGCATATCAACCCAGTACCCAATGCGTTCGGTGAGTCGCTCGAACTCGCCGACGTAGGTATGCACACTCTCGCGACACAGTTCCGTGAACTTGGCGATTCCCACTTGGTCCTCGATCGCCTTCTTTCCTGAGATGCCGAGGCGTTTCTCCACCTCAACTTCCACTGGCAGACCGTGGGTATCCCACCCCGCTTGACGGCGGACGTAGTGACCGCGCATCGTTTGAAATCGACAGAAAAAGTCCTTATAGATACGCGCCCAGACATGGTGAAGGCCCGGCTTACCGTTCGCCGTTGGTGGCCCCTCGTAAAAGACCCACGGCTCGGCACCCTCGCGTTGCGCTACGGACCGATGAAAGATGTCGAGATCGCGCCACCGAGCAAGCTCCGTTTCTTCCAAGCTCACGAAGTTGAGATCGGCGGCGATGGGTCGAAACACGTACTACTCCTCAGTATCTCCCTCATGCTACGAGAAAGAGACGCGCTCTCCCCTCGTAGGATGCTGCCGTGTCGTTCACTATCGCTCCGGCGTCACCACGTACCGACGCCGTTCGAGCACTGGTTCACTCCGCGCTCGATGAACTCACCCTTCGTTATGGCGACCACGGCGATGCGGAGAGCGTGACGTGGGAAGAACTCATTCCCCCGACGGGGGTGTTCCTGGTGGCCCGCCATCACGGTGAACTTGCGGGGGGTGTCGCCGTGCGCACCATCAGCGATCCCGCACTCGGAATTGGCGAGGTCAAGCGACTGTGGGTTCGGCCCGATCTTCGGGGTCGCGGTCTCGCACGGCAGCTCATGCACGCCGTTGAAGCGTGGGCGGCTGCACATAATTTTCGCGAGATCTATCTCGAAACGGGTGAGCGCCAACCCGAAGCGATTGCTCTCTATCGGTCACTCGACTACATCGCTGTCACGCACTTCCCCGAAGGCGTGCCCAACTACCCCGAAGGATTCAAATTCTTTAAGTCTCTTTAGGCCGCGAATCGATCGTCGAGCCACTGAACAGAAAGTTCATCCAAACTGCCCAGCACGAGGTCGGCGATGGCAAATGCCGGCAGGTGGCGTTCCTCGCTCACCGGCACAGCCACGCACATCATTCGCCCCGCCTTGGCAGCCAAAACTCCCGCGGCCGAGTCCTCAAACACGAGACACTCCGACGGCGGGACGTTGAGCGCGCGAGCCGCACTTAAGAACACACCGGGATGAGGCTTTCCGAATGGTTCCTGATCGGCGGAGTGAAGGGACTGAAAGTAATCCAGAAGGCCAAAGTGGCGGAGGCATCGTTCAATCAATGGTCGCGGCGTCGAACTACCGATGACGACCGGACCTCGTTCTCCAGCGAGTTCGATGGCGCGGAGCGCACCGGGCATCATTTCGCCGCCGCCTTCCACGAGTTCGCCAACCCTCGTGAGGACCTGTTCAACGACGTCCGACTCCGAGGGGCCGCTCCACGGATGGCGCTCATTCCAAAAATGCACCACCTCGGCAACGAACATTCCTTTGGTGAGACGGGTGCCATCACGGTTAATCGGGACCCCGAGTTGGCCGAGGATTTCGACTTCGGCCTCGTGCCACAACTTTTCCGAGTCGAGCAACAGTCCGTCCATGTCGAAGATGGTGGCGCGCAGCATGGCGGAGGGAATGGTTACAGCGCTGCTTCGATGGCGGCGACCAGCGAGGGATCTTCGGGTGTCACCAGTGGTCCGAAGCGAGTAATTGTGCCGTCACGTCCCACCAGAAACTTCTCAAAGTTCCAGCGGATCTCCCCCGTGTGACCTTCCGCGTCAGTGGTCGCACACAGTTCGGCGTAAATCGGGTGTTGTTCATCTCCGTTGACATCGATCTTCTCGAAGAGGGGAAAGCTGACGCCGTAGGTCGTTGAACAGAACTCCTGGATCTCCTCTGCCGTGCCGGGCTCTTGACCCATGAACTGGTTGCAGGGAAAACCAATGACGCTAAAGCCACGGTCGCTGTAGGTCTTCTGGAGTTCCTCGAGACCCGTGTACTGAGGAGTGAGGCCGCACTTCGAAGCGACGTTGACGAGCAACGTGACGTGACCGTCGAATTCGGCGAGGGACGAAGGCGTGCCGTCGAGGCGGGCGATGGTGTGCGTAAAGATGCTCATGGCACCACGCTACGGGTTCGGTGGAGTTCGTGCTTCCTACACTTTGTAGGTATGCCCGACACCTTCCGTGCCCTCTGCTTTCGTGACGATGACATCGTCGTGGAAGAACGGTCCTCGCAAGAGCCCGCCCCATTGGATGTTGTCGTCGCGGTCCGAGCGGCCGGTCTCAACGCCGCGGACCTTCTCCAACGCCGCGGCTGGTATCCCGCCCCACCGGGGTGGCCGGCCGACATTCCGGGATTGGAGTGCGCGGGTGAAGTGATACGGGTCGGGCGTGACGTCGACGCCACCTTGCTAGGACGTCGTGTCGCGGCCATTGTCGGCGGTGGAGGTCAAGCAGAAGAGTGCCACGTTCCCTCCGAACACCTCATTCTTCTCCCCGACTCCGTGTCATGGGCGGCAGCCGGGGGTTTCGCCGAGGCATTCACGACCGCCTTTGACGCCCTGGTTCTGCAGGCCAATATCCAACCTGGAGAACGAGTCGCCATTTCGGGGGCGGCGGGTGGCGTGGGGGTCGCCGCCGTCCAGATCGCTCGAGCAATCGGAGCCCACGTGACCGCGGTCACGCGCGATGCCAGCCATCACGGCGCACTAACCGCACTCGGCGCGCACGAGTGCGTGACGCTCGAGTCGGTGGGAGAGATTGCCCCCGTCAACGTGATTCTCGAACTCGTCGGAGCGGCCCACCTCAGTGTGGCTCAGCGAGTTCTGCTGCCTCGTGCACGAGTCGTCGTCATTGGCGTCGGAGGTGGCGGACGCGTTGAGCTCGACCTCCTCGCCCTCATGTCAACGCGCGCCACCATCACTGGCTCGACCTTGCGGGCTCGATCGCGGAGCGAGAAGGCCGACATTGCCGCAGCGCTACAACGCGACGTCATTCCCTGGCTCGCCGATGGCACCGTGTCGATACCCGTACACTCCGTCGTCGCTCTCGAGAATGCGGTCAACGCCTATGACGAGTTTGCCCGTCCGGGCAAGTTTGGAAAGATCGTGCTCTCGACAACGCCGCTCGACCACTAAGTTGCCGTCACCATGAGTGACGTACCGGCGCCCCACAGCACGCGACTCTCACCGTCCCGCGCCGACTATCAGGACATCCTGCGCGCTCACCAGAGCGCCGTTCGTAGTGGCCACCCCACGTACCGGGACCCGTCAACGGGACTCGTTGTGCTGACCGTCTCCACTCATCTCGAGCGCGGGGAGTGTTGTGGCAGTGGCTGTCGCCACTGCCCGTTTGTTGAGTCTTAGTGCGTGGCAGCCGCGTTGTCGGTGTGACCCAAGCTGTGGCGATCTAAGTTCACCATCAGGTAGAACACGACGGCTGACACCAAGATGATGATCGAACCGAAACGAAACGCGGTCGAGTAGCCGTGCACCATGGCGTCATGTGTTTGCGCCAACGTGGGATACGGCAGATGACTCGCGAGCATCGTGGTGGTGACTGACACAGCCAACGTGTTCTGGAGGGCCGTTCCAAACGAACCGCCCACCTGAGAACCAACATTCAACATGGCCGAGGCCGCACCGATGTCGTGAAATGGGGTGGCGTGCAGCGCCGTCGTGGACTGGCTCACGAAAACTTGCCCCAAACCCAAACTCATAATCATGAGGGCCGGCATGAC
>CAXBRG010000073.1:0-6525 GCA_963977995.1 uncultured bacterium
CGCAGTTTGTTCACTTTGGCGGCCGAAGCCGACGCGGGTACCACGACGGTGGCCCGAGCCCCCAAGAGCCGTGCGGCGTAGGCGATACCGAGTCCGTGATTGCCGGCCGATGACGCGATGACTGCACTGCCGGGGTCGTCGGCGACGCTGGCCGCAATCGCCGCAAGTGCGCCCCGTACCTTGAAGGCACCCGTGGGATTCAGTGTCTCAAGCTTGGCTGCAACGGGACGGCCCCGCAGAGTCAGTCGCACCGTCGGCGTCGGTGTGAGATACCGCGCAACTATCTCGTGCGCGGCCGCGATGTCATCAGGTGTGGGTGGAGTGACTGCACGGAACATCGCGACCACAGTACTCCGGCACCGTGAATCGAGAACTAGCGTTTCGGTGTGAATGATGTTGTTGCCGCTGTCGGACTCGGCGTCGTGACGTATCTCGGGACGGGGATGGACAACGCATTCGCGCTAGCTGCCCAATTAGCACTCACCGATCCCCAACGTTTTCGTCGAGTGCGTTACGCCTTCGTAACGGGCATGGCCACACTCGTGATTGCGGCTGGGGCGCTCGGTAGCGCACTCTCAATCTTTTCCGTTCGGTGGATTGGTCTTCTCTCACTTGCTCCCCTTGGTCTGGCGGTTGCGCAGTGGCGCGGGGGATCACAGGCTCTCGATGCGCAACGTCGCGGTGCGATTGCGACGTTTTCACTCACCCTGGCACTCGGTGGCGACAATATTGCGGTCTGGGTTCCGCTCTTTCGCTCCCAGGGTGTTCTGCGAGGCGTGACAATTGGCGTGACAATTGTCATCATCTCCATCGGCGTTGCTCGTGGGGCCCAAGCGCTCGTAGCTCGGCCCCGTGTCGTGGCGTGGGGATCGCGGTGGGCCACACGACTCACACCGTTTCTGTATGTTGCCTTGTCGCTGCTCGTGATGTGGCAGTGTCAATGGTTCACGTTTCTAGACTGAGGCCGTGATCGACCAGCGTGATCCGAAGCCTCGATTTCGAGGTTGGTTCCACGTCATTGGACTGGTCGCTCTGCTGGCCTGTTCACCGATTCTGTGGAGTGGTGCTCGCTCCAATGCCGATACGGGTTGGGCCTTAGCCTTCGTTCTCGGCGTCGGTCTCATGATGTTGACGAGCGCGTTGTACCATCGGTTCACCTGGTCACCACGGCTACACCGCATCTGGAAGCGAATCGACCACTCCACGATTTTTGCGGCCATTGCCGGTAGTTACATCGCTATTGCGGGCCTCACCATGCACGGCGCTATTCGACTCGTGCTTCTCAGCATCGTGGTGGTGGGAGCCATCGGCGGCATCGTCCTTCGCCAGATCATGCTCTACGGCCCGAAGTGGGCCGTCGCTATCCCCTACGTCGTCGTGGGCTGGTCGGCGGTGTTCTTCATGCCACAGATCTATCGCGGTGGCGGACTCGCCGTTCTCCTATTCGTTATCGGTGGTGGTGTGGCGTACACGGTGGGCGCAATCTTCTTTGGTGCGCGTCGTCCACGGCTGTGGCCCCGTACTTTTGGCTACCACGAACTCTTTCACGCCTGCACCTTGGTGGGCGCTGGTCTCCACTTCACGGCGATTGCGGTGGCCCTCCGTTAGGGAAGAGGCGAGAGCCCACCGTCAAGATTGATGCCAACGCCGGTGAGGTAGCCCGCTCGTTCGGAGAGCAGAAAAGCCACGAGGGACCCGAACTCTTCGGCTCGACCGAACCGTCCGAGTGGCACCTTTTGAAACCGCAACACCATGTCGTAGAACTCCGCTTCCGTGATGCCCATCTCTTGTGATCGGCGACGCCACTGCCCCGACTCCATCAGACCGATCAGCACCGCATTGACACGAACACCCCGTGGTCCGACCTCAGCCGCGAGAGCCTTTGTCAGGGCGAGACCGGCCGCCCGTGACGCCGCCGTTGGTGTTGAGTTGGCGTCAGGGGCTTTGCCCTTAATGGCTAAGACATTGACAACAGATCCACCCCAGTGCTCGAGGTGGGGCAGCGCGAGTCGGGTGAGCCGAAGTGCGGCAATGACTTTGAGTTCGTAGTCATCTCGCCACTCGTCGTCAATCGATTCCGCGATCGGACCGGCCGCCGAGCGTCCCGCGTTATTGACGAGCCCGTCCAATCGACCGAATCGCGAGAGGGCTTCGTCAAGAAAACGTTGGCAGTCATCTTCGTTCGTCACGTCGGCCTGAAGAGAGTGTCCCTGGGTTCCAAAAAGTTCGGCGCTAGCCCGCACTCGCTGCTCGTCACGTCCACAGACCACCGGGTGGGCCCCTTCGGCGAGCAGTGTGTTCGCGAGGGCGAGACCTAGCCCATCGGTGCCGCCGGTAATCGCAATGACGCGGCCACGAAGATTGAGATCCATGGAGGAAGCCTAGAACTCCAGGTCGAAATCACGTCGCAGAATGGCTCGTAACTCAGCATGCGAGTGGACGACGTAGAAGTGCGTTGCGGTTCCGGCGAAGTACCGAGCAAGCCAGTTCGTGCGCTCGTGATACTGCGACCACCGCGAATAGGCCCATCGAATGACCGAGGTCTCAGGATTCCACGACATTAGAGACTTCCACGACTCCCGATTACCGTTCCAAAGTTCTTCTCGGGCCATCACCCGGTGCAGTGAGCGGCGCACAATCTGCCTCATGACACGCCACCGAGGTAAATCCATGGCGATCACCACAGTGGGTCGTGTCGCTAAGACCGAACGAGTGCTCGAATAGTTACCGTCTATGACCCACGCGTCACCCGCGGCGTACTCCTGGGTTCGAAGAAGCATCTCCTCGGAGGACAACGCCGTCCAACCCGGTTGGTGAAAGGTACCGTCGAGTTCATAGTGGGTGAGATTGCACCCTGCGGCGACCCGTCTCGCCCACGTGGTCTTCCCGCTACCCGAACAGCCCAGAAACCACCATCTTTGCTGCGCAGGGTCGAGGACCATAAGACCTCAAAGTAGCGTGGTCGCCGTGACAACGCCGTCCACCACCTCACTACTTCGTCGACTGCAGGTCGTGGTGTGGTTGCAGTGGATGGGCGCAACTCTCGGTCTTCCCCTGCTCCCCCTTTTCCTCAAGAACCACGGCGCGGGCCCGTCGACTATCGGCGTCATCATGGGATCGTTCTTCCTCTCGGGAGTTGTGACGCAGTTCGTCGCCGGCCGCTTTGCTGATCGCTTCGGCCGACGTACCGTTCTCATTGGCGCACTCCTCCTCTACGGCATTGCCGGACCGACCTATCTCCTGCCGGTGAATGCGAACTGGTTCATCGTCACCCGCGTCCTGCAGGGTGCCGCGGCGGGCGCCATTGAGGTTGCGGCCCTTGCCACTGTCGCGGGGCTCGTTGACGAAAGTGAGCGCGGGCGCGCCGTTTCGAAGATATTCGCAGCCCAGCTGGGCGGTATCGCGATGGGGCCACTGTTCGGAGTTCTGATCGACGTTCCGCATATCGGTTGGGCGTACACGCTGGCCGGGATCGCCAGTATTGGCGCCGCTGTGTTCGCTCGACAGTTTCTCCCGGTCGTGGACTCGTCTCTTCGCCACGAAGAACTTCCACCGATGCAGTTCACTCCGCAAGTGATCGGTGCCGTCATCGGTTCAATGGCAGTTGGTCTAGGCGTAGGGGTCTACGAAGCAACGTGGAGCCTCCTTATGGAAGGCATCGGAGCGTCGACCACCCAGATTCGGCTGAGCTGGACTTTTTTCTGCTTACCGTGGGTTCTGCTCTCGGGTCTGGGTGGCAAAGTCGCCGATCGATTCGATCGTCGCAAGGTGGCCATGTTCGGTGCGTACAACGCCGCTTTCTTCCTATTTCTCTATCCCCATATCCACAGCCCGTGGATTCTGGTGTTAATCGGGCCGTGCGAGGCCGTCGGAGCCGCACTCACGATGCCCGCTCTCTCGTCACTCTTAACACAAGGTGCCCACGATCGAGAACTGGGACGACGTCAAGGCCTCTCCACCACTTTCAATACCGCCGCCTTGGCCATCTCGGCGTCCATCGCCGGACCACTCTTCTCTCTTAAGCCGTCGCTACCGTTCACCGTGTTCGCTACGGCGTCGGCCCTCACGACCACCACGCTCTTTTACTTTTGGCGACGCGTTCCCGGACGGGTCACGCCCGAGTAACTCACTGCTCTAGACAACGAAAGTGCCGGTGGAGTCCGAAGACTCCACCGGCACTCGTCGTTACAACGGGCTCTACGGAACTAGTTCCAGTAGAGGTACTCCCACTTGCAGGATCCACCGTCAGGCGTGAAGATTCTCGAGCTGACTTGGGTCTTGTCCTTCGGCAATCCGCTTGCCACCTTGGCCGCGGTGACCGCCGTGGTGCTGTTGCCGGGTGCGCTCTCGGCGTAAGTGAAGTTGCGAACACCCGCACGGGCTGCCCACATCGTCACGGTCGCGTCAAGGAACAGGTACGGCATGTTGCCGACCAGCAATGTGTTCACCAACTGCCATCCCGCCTTACGGGCCGTCAGCGTGGTCGCCGCCATCGCCTTCTGCATCGCTGCGTTCAGCGCCGGGTCGGACTGCTGGGCGAAGTTGACGTAGTTCGGCAACTGGCCCTTTGACGACCACTTGGTCGAGTTCCACCACACGTAGTTGAGGTCGGGGGTCACACCACCGAACTGGCTCCACGTTGAGGCGTCGTACGTCTTGGCAATCTTCATCGCAATGAGGTCCGGCTGCGTCAGCTTGCGCTGCGTGACGGTGATTCCCACTGCCGCCAAGGCGCCCTGAATGAACGCGAAAGCGTCATCTTGGGCGGTGCTGCCCTGAACAGTGTCGATGTAGAAGCCACAGGTCTTGCCTGGGTTCTTCGCCTTCCACGCGTTCACGGCCTTCACGGCGTCCGCTGGCTTGTAGATCGGGTACTTCGGATCCTTGTACAGCGGGTTCGGCTTTCCGCTCACTGTCTTGCGGTAGACACCATCGAGGATGGTACCGACCGAACCGTCAATGACCGAGAAGTACGTGGCTCGGTTGATGGCTTGGGCACAGGCCTTACGGATGGTGTAGTCCGCAATAACGGCGGTACCGTTCGCGTTCCAGTCATCCTTGGTCGTGCCGTTGACACAGCCCTTCGCTGCCGCGTTGGTCGAACCGGTCTTCGGAGTCGTTGACGTGCTGCCCTGCTGCGTGTTCATGATGATGCAGTTCACCGCAGGTTCGCGAGCGTCATTTTCGTCAGTCCGGTACTGGAGCGTGCCGGGGTTGTCACGGACGGCCTTGATGTTCGTGCCGTCAGCGTTACCCATGATGTCCACGGTGCCAGACTTCAGCGCACTGGTACGAGCGGTCGGGTCAACAATGACCTTGAAGACCAGTTCGCTCAGGTACGGCAGTGAAGCTCCCGTGTGATCCTTCTTCCAGTAGTTGGTGTTCTTGGCGAGGGTGATGGTGTCACCGTTACCGGCACTCGACCAGTCCCAGTCACTCAACGCCGCCAACTTGAACGGTCCCGTTCCCACGGCCTTGCCGTCACCGGTGATTTCACCGGCCGCGTAACCACCAGGAACGTTTGTCGTTGACAACTTCGATCCCTGCGCCATGTAACCGATCTGCTGTTCAGCGAGCTGGAAGGGGAACGTGGTCCATGCGAACATGGTCTCGTACTCAACGGTGTAGTCGCTCTTCTTGGTCACACCCTTGATCAGTGGTGCGATAGCCAGACCAACGGTGAGGTTGTTCTTGGCCGCTGTGTAGTTCGCGACGACATCATCCGCATTGAAATCGGTGCCGTCGTGGAACTTCACACCTTGGCGAAGAGTGATGAGCCACTTCTTGTACGCAGCGTCCGGAGTGGCCGAAATAGCCAGGTTCGGCAGCCAGCTCAGTCCGTCCGACGAGGAAACGAAGAGTGAGTCGTAGATGGCGTTCGCGATACAGAATGCCGCGGCGTCCATCTTTCCGCCCGCGCCCGTGAAGAGACGACGGCTCGGCTGCTCAGAACCAATCGCCACGGTCATTGAACCGCCCTTTTGGCCGGAGCTTGGAATTGATCCTGCATTCGTCACCACATTTGTGACCGCAGCGCTCGCTACGTTCACCAACGAGTCGACGACGGTACCGGCCATTGCGATACCACCGGCGGCAGCCGCTGAGTGGGTGAGGAATGATCGACGGTCGTACACGTTTGGCACGAATCCCCCTTTTCCCCCGAGAGTTCTTTCGAGACTCTCAGCTTCATGAGCCACCCCCCTTGAGTGGCTCGTGACAGCGACACTACACAAATTCCGAGCGATAGTTCTGCGCAGGACGGAAAATTTCCTGACGAATTCCTTCACAAACTCACGAGCAAATCTGGCACTCCGACTGCCCCCACGGCGCCGTGGCTTGTAGTCCGAAAACAGTCAGAAAAGTCCTGATGAAAGGGGTGGAAAGCGGTCTGTCGCCACATGTGCGAGAGCCTTCTGCGGTTCTTTCCGCACGCATCCCCACCTGAGGGGTTCTTCGGCTGATCGAAATTAGTCGATTATCTGGCGGCGTTCGACGACGTCAAACGTGGCCGGGCGAAAGATACCC
>CAXBRG010000074.1:0-6486 GCA_963977995.1 uncultured bacterium
GGCGTAGTCGCTGTTCGGGCGTTTCGTGAGCGAGGACATCAATCCACTTTCGCACCGTGGGGAGCGACATCACGTGATGATGAACGATCTCTCGGTCGTAGGTCGCCGTGGAAGTGTCCATCTGTGCCAGGGTCGCTACCGTGCCGGCCAGACCAACAAGGCGTACGTTGTTCGTGAGCGTGAGAAAACGAGGCTCCATGGTCACCATGCGATCAATCTCGCCGCGAATCATGGCCACCGCATCGCGGCGCATGGTGCTCGAAATCTCACCGCGGCCGAAGTGCGCCTCCGACACACGAACGCACCCCAGCTGCATGGAGTAGGTCACGAGTTCGGTACCCGAATAAAAGGCAAGTTCGGTCGAACCCCCGCCAATATCGATAATGAGGGTCGTTCGTTGATCCACCGGCAGGTCGGCCGTTGCGCCGCGAAACGAGGCGGCAGCTTCTTCTAGTCCGCTGAGCAAAGCAACCGGCAGCCTGGTACGCCGTTCGCACTCCACGAGAAACTCACGGCCGTTGTCGGCGTCTCGAGCGGCTGACGTCGCCACGAGCAGTCCGTCGGTTACGTGATGGGCGTCCATGACGTTGCGATAGTTCGCGAGGCACCGCAGCACTCTCTCTGTCGCCTCAGGATGCAGGCGCCCGGTGCGCCCGAGATCTTGCCCGAGTCGAGTAATAGTCATCAATCGCTCCAGCGTCACGCCGTCCTCATCGACAACGAGTAAACGAGTCGAATTGGTGCCGCAGTCAATCACCGCAATGCTCACGCCCGTACCTCGCAGAGAATCAGAGGGGGCACCGGGATTTTTGCGGCGACGAGTGACCCGACAGGATCGGGAAAGCCCGCGAGGTAATGAGCGAGATGGGCGTGTAGACACTTGATGCCGTGACGAGTGCCGCCAACGCCACCTGTCGGTTGTGGCCCACTCGTCTGCACGGTGGCTGCCGCGCGACGCCGTGCGTAGTCCTCATGGGTGTGCGCCAGCACCGTTGCGTCGATGTCGTCCTCGAATCGGTGCACACCACCTTCACTCTCGAGTCGGCTCACCGCATCGTGCAGCTCAGAATCAATGAGCCAAAACAATGTCGGCATCGGTGTGCCATCACGCAGGTGTGGTTCATTCTCAATGACAACGGGTTCTCCCGTTGCCCGTCGAACTACGACAGCACAACGTCCCGATAACGTTCGACCGATTATCGACTCTACGAACGCCACGTCATCATCTGACGCGTCCAGGAATGTCAACGCCAGAACTCGAGCGTCGCCGTGAACCGCGACCAGAATCCACCCGACTCGCCCGTGAGTCCACCGCCGTGAGGATTCACCGTCATGACGTCGGCGGGCGAAACCAACGGATCGTTGGCGGGGTCCGCGGCGTCAATATCGGCGATACCGCCACGAGTTTTTGGGACCACTTGAATGAGTTGCTGTCCCACTCGGACCAACTGATACTGCTGACGCGCCAGACCGGTGATGGCTTCGGCACCCTTGAGGGCTTGTGACTGGGCATCGAGAGCTGCTTGTTGGGCCTCCAGGGCCGAGATCTGACTGCGGAGGGCATTGATTTCACTCTGTTGCGCCACGAGAACCTGCCACGGCTGCCACGTAATGAGGATGGCGATCACAATGCTGGCGCCAATCCAGTTCAACGCCCGACGCGTTGAGTCAGTTGCCGTAGTACTAGCGGTCACGTCGGCCTCCCACGAGTGCGGCGGCGCCAAGGAATCGTGCTTGGTCACCGAGCTGTTCTTCGAGGCGGAGTAGTTGGTTGTACTTCGCCACCCGGTCGGATCGGGCCGGCGCCCCCGTCTTGATCTGCCCCGCGTTGGTCGCAACCGCCAAGTCGGCGATGGTGACGTCTTCGCTCTCACCCGACCGATGCGAAATGACCGCTCGGTAGTTGTTGTTATTCGCGAGGCGAACGGCGTCGAGCGTTTCGGTCAGAGTGCCAATCTGATTCAGTTTCACGAGAATGGCGTTGGCGACACCGAGTTCGATTCCCTTGCGTAGCAACGTCGTGTTCGTGACAAAGAGGTCGTCACCCACCAACTGCACTCGATTGCCGACAGCCGCCGTAAGAGCGGACCAGCCGTCCCAGTCGTCCTCCGCCATGCCGTCTTCGATCGACACAATGGGATAGCGCGCCGCCAGGTCCGCCCAGTAGTCAGCCAACTCGGCGGACGACAAGACTCGTCCCTCGCCATCGAGGTGGTAGCGACCGTCGCGCCACAGCTCTGTCGTCGCGGGGTCGAGCGCGATCGCAATGTCAACTCCGGGCTCACGACCGCAGCGCTCGATCGCCTCCACGAGAACCTTGACGGCCGTTTCGTTGTCGGGAAGGTCGGGGGCAAAGCCGCCCTCGTCACCCACGGCGGTGGAGAGATGACGCTCTTCAAGAATCTTCTTCAGTGTGTGATATGCCTCGACGCCCCACTGCAGCGCCTCCGAGAACGATGTGGCACCGACGGGCATGAACATGAACTCTTGAAAGTCAATGGTGTTGCGGGCATGCGCGCCGCCGTTGATGACGTTCAGCATTGGAACAGGCAACACGTGAGCGTTCACGCCGCCGAGGTACTGAAACAGAGCTAAATCACTCTCGAGAGCGGCCGCCTTGGCGGTGGCGAGTGACACCGCCAGCATGGCGTTCGCTCCGAGGCGACCCTTGTTGGGCGTTCCGTCGCAATCAATCATCGCCTCGTCGACGGCCCGTTGATCACTCGCTTCAAAACCTTCGAGGGCATCGGCAATCTCGCCGTTGACGTGACTCACCGCGCGCTGAACGCCCTTGCCCATCCAGGCGTCACCACCGTCGCGAAGCTCAACCGCTTCGTGCGTTCCGGTGGACGCACCAGAGGGGGCGATGGCTCGCCCCATCGCCCCGGAGGCGAGAACCACTTCCGCTTCCACGGTTGGATTACCGCGAGAGTCGAGGACCTGTCGTCCGATGACTTGTTCAATGGCACTCATGGGTCTCCTTGTGGGGGCGAAACACCAATCCCACGCTACATCCCAAGACTAGGAAGAGGAAAGCCCCTCGCGGTCTCGAATCTCATCTCGGATGGCGAGCGCCAGAGAGCGGGCAATGCCCTCGACGTCGATATTGGAGTTTTTCGCCAGAACGCTGACACACTCCACGATCTCCACCCACGTTGACTCCGAGGCGTCCGGTAGCTCATGGAGTGTGCGCCGGAGGCGTTCCATCGCCTCGGGCGGTTCGAGACTCGCGACGCCCGCCGCAGCCGCTTTGCGTAGAAGTTTGGCGTGAAGGACGAAGCCTGGTAGCTCCCACGCAATTCCGTCGGTGACGCTCTCGCGCTTCTTTTCCGACTTCTTCAACTGCTCCCAGCGAGATTCGGCGTCACTCGCCGACGACACCGTGACGTCGCCGAAGACGTGAGGGTGACGTTGCACCAGTTTGTGGTGCACCGCGTCGGCAATCGACGACAAGGTAAATGACTCTTCTTCGCTCCCGAGTTCGGCGTGAAACACGATCTGGAACAAGAGATCCCCTAGCTCTTCTTCAGCTTCACGGCGCGCCAGTGCCACATCACCGTCACCCTCTACGGCCCTCGCGTAGCGAGTGACCGCGTCAATGACTTCGTAGGTCTCTTCGAGGAGGTGGCGAAGCAACGAATCGTGAGTCTGTTCGCGATCCCAGGCGCATTGCACCCGAAGGAGTTTCATTAAGTCGACCAGGTCCGCCACCGCAACGCCCGCGTGGCGTGACGCAGGAACGTAGAGCGAGGTCAAGTGATCGGCGTCGTCGACGCGATGAAGATCGCGGACCGGCATCCAACGAATCGACTGATCGGACATTCCCGCGTGGCGAACGACGCACACAGTCTCCACGCCGTCGAGACGATCGGCCACGAGGGCGAGAATTTCTGGGGAGTAGGTCTGAAGAATCAAAAGAGCACCGGGGCAACGCATCGGACCTTCGCCGGCGACGGCGTCGCAGATCGTGAGCGTGACCGCCATGGGATCGACGCCTAGAGCGGAACACACCGCATCCACCGTGGACACGGCCGGGACGACCTCCACCTCCAGATCCGCCCGCTCGAGGAGCAGTTCGACGGTCCTCTCGGCGACCAGTGGCGAACCGGGAACGGCGTAGACCACTGGCGATGTGGCGGCGAGACGGGCGAGGTCGTCAACAATGCGGTGGTAGAGGTCCTCAAACGACGTGGCCGTTTCGTACCACTCGTCGTAGGTCGGAATTTCTGCAAACTCCGCGGCGGCGGGATGGCGACCGGTACGCAGTCGTGCCACGGGGGCGTCGCGCAAGAGCCGTTCTGTCACCCGAGTGAGATACCGCTCATCCCCCGGACCGAGGCCGACAACGGTGACGCGTGGTCGCGTCATGACTACGACGGGCCGGCGCCGAGACTCAGCGAATTCCCGTCGTTGGGAACGAGTGACAGATCGGGAGACGCTGGTGGGTAGATGCCCAGCCCCGACTGACCGTTCGCGAAGCGGCCGAGTTGGGGGTTCACCCGAACACCCACTCTTTGAAAGATGCCATCCCGCAGGGCCGTGACGGCACCGTCGTTCACGCGCTTGATGTCGGCGAGCACCAGGGCCTGCGTCGCGGCATTGAGCGGCTGAGGCGTGCGCGAGATCACCGAAAAGAATGCGGCCGTGGGCAGACCCTGATACGACACCGACTGCGGGGCGCTCCACTGGTTCAGGCGAAGGCCACGAACGACGTCACGGGCGTTCGTCGAAGCGTCAAAACATCCGAGTTGACCATCGTTTTCAACTCGGAGCGAAAACTCTTGTACGGCATTCACCGGTGACGCTCCGTTCGCGACTGCCGATTGAAAGCCATCAATGTTCTCCGGTAGAACGACCGCCACGCGGATGCAGATGTTGTCGTACTCGCTACGGTGCGCGTTGTAGAACGCCCGAAGCGACGCCGAATCGGTCCCGATGTGATTCGGCACCTTGGTGAGCACGTACTTGCCGGCCGCTTGCGCCATCACCACATTGTCTTGCACTGATCGCGGTAGTCCGTTCAGCGCTTCGTCGGCTGACTGACCGCAGGTCTGCGATGTTGACGCCGCCGCCGCACTCATCATCGTCACCAGTTCCGCTCGAGCCGACGCCAGATCCGCTGCGCTGGGACTAAATGCCAAGAACTCTCGGGCGTAGGCCTCAACGGCCAAGCCTTCAATCCGACGGTTAGCCCACGCCGTGACGCCCGGCAGTGCGTACGTACCGAGTCCCGCGCCACCCTCGAACTTCACACCCCACAGAGCGTTGAAGTAACACGAAGCACCCGGTGACGAGTGAATGGCGTACACCTCGTGAGCGAACCCGTAGTTCGACTCCCCTCGACCACCACTGTGCACTGCGGCAGTCGACAGATTGGCCCCGCACCACGGTACGGCCACGGCGGCGAGAATTAACAGGGCTACGAGACGACGCACGACGTCATGCTACTGACGGTCGTTGCGACCAGAGTTCATGAACCAGGGCCGTGACGGGAACCACCGTATCGATGACACCGTCGAAGGCCAGTGTGACGACGTGAGTGGCAGTATCCACCGATCGCACACTTTCGCGTTGTTGTAACGCCACGAGAAACTCGGGCGAGAGGCCACTCGCCCGAACGGTGGCGAACGTGGTGCCGTGTCGAACCCCCGTGGTCACCTCGTCAATGCCGTACTCCACACAGGCCACTCGCAGTTCCATCACCCGTAGTAACTCTTCCGCCTCCGGAGGGAGGACGCCGTAGCGGTCGCGCCACTCGTCGGCAACATCCTGCAGTTCTTCCACGGAGTGAGAGGTCGTGAGGCGACGATAGGCCTCCAACCGCTGGTCTTCGGCCCGAATGTACGACTCGGGCAAGAAGGCGTGGCCGAGTCGTGGGAGCACTACCGCGCGACTCGAAGGAAGTTGCACACCCTTCGCTTCCGCGACGGCTTCGGCGACTAACTGGACGTAGAGGTCGTAGCCGACGGCCGCGACGTGGCCCGACTGCCGATGGCCTAGGAGGCTTCCCGCCCCACGAATCTCTAAATCGCGCATCGCAATCTTGAATCCACTACCCAGTGCGGTGTTGTCGCCGATACAACGCAACCGTTCAAGGGCCGTTTCGGAGAGAACGACTCCACGGGGGTGAAAGAGATAGGCGTAGGCCCGGACTCCCGATCGGCCCACGCGCCCCCGTAGCTGGTGGAGCTGTCCCAGGCCCAATCGGTCAGCTCGGTCGACAATCAGCGTATTGACACTCGGCATGTCGATACCCGATTCCACGATGGTCGTACACACCAGCACGTCAAAGCGATGCTCAAAGAAGTCCTGGACTGTTCGCTCTAAGACGTCTTCCTCCATCTGGGCGTGCGCCACGGCGATGCGCGCTTCCGGAACGAGGCGACCCAGCTGGGTCGCGACCTCATCGATGTCGGCCACTTTGTTATGTACGTAAAAAACCTGACCGTCACGGAGAAGTTCTCGACGAATGGCTTCAATCACGGC
>CAXBRG010000075.1:0-6477 GCA_963977995.1 uncultured bacterium
GGAAAGGAGAAAAATGACGTCATGGCGAAATCCTACTAGTTCAGTAGAGATTTTGGCAAGGCGACTAGCTCACCCACAGGCGGACTGCGGTAGCAGCTCCGATGCTCACAATAAGGAGCCGCACGGTGCGTGGCGAGAGGCGGGAGATCAGTGACGCGCCGAGCGCCCCGCCAATGAGTGTGCCGATGAGCAGCATCGACACCGCTTCGGGAACCAGATCACCACGAATCACAAAAATGAGGGCCGCCGTGGCATTAATCACCGTCGAGAGGGCGCTGCGTAGTCCTTGCAACATGGCCATGTCGTCGGTCAAGGTCAGACCCATCACCGCCAAGAGCAAAATTCCGAGGCCGGCTCCGAAGTAGCCCCCATAGATGGAGAGGAAAAAGATTCCAATGAACAACGCGCGTCGACGAGTGCCGTGGTGCCCCCAGTGAGCGATGCGCTGGGTGATCCAGGGGCCGCCCGCGAAGAGCAAGGTGCCGGCCGCGATTAACCACGGGACAACAGCTCGAAAGGTTGTTGGGCTCCCAAGGAGGAGGAGGCCGGCGCCGACAATCACGCCACCCACGCATGCCGGAAGAAGCTGACGGACGAGTCGCCAGTGTGGTGCCAGCGCGGAGCGGAACTCACGCATGCCGCCGACGTAGCTCGGAAGAACGCCGACCGACGACGAAACGTTCGCTTGGAGGGCGGGGACGCCGAGGGCCAGCATGGAGGGAAACGTGAGGAACGTTCCGCCTCCGGCAATGCCGTTGGAGATCCCCGCAGCAATTCCGACGACGAGGTAGATAGCCATTCGCCATCCCAATGGCACCGAAGTCGCAATCACTCTCACTACTCTACGAACGTGTTCTCGATAGTCGACGGTGGGCAGTGATTGCTGAGTTAACGGTACCGAGTGACGCCCCGGACGATCTCATCCGCGCCGCGGGGGGCGTGGTATTTCGCTACTCCCGCCGTGGACGATTTCGGGTTGCCATTGTGTACCGCGAAGCGCGTGGCGACTGGACGTTTCCCAAAGGCAAACTCGATGACGACGAGACTTTTGAAATGGCCGCAGTTCGTGAAGTTCAAGAGGAGACGGGGATGTCGGCGGAGATTCGCCGATTCATCGGTTCCACGCACTACACCCATCGCAAGGGGAAGCCGAAGATTGTCGCGTACTACCTGATGGAGTATCTCGACGGCGACTTCGTTCCCAATGATGAAGTCGATGAACTGCAGTGGGTGAGTCTGGATACCGCCTCCGAACTGTTGACGTGGGAGCGCGACCGTGAGCTCGTCGACGTGTTGCGGCTTTTGCCCGAGACGCGAGCGTCAGCTTCGTAGTCATCAGCATGTCGCCCCAACGAGGTTCACTCACCGTGAGGAAGTCGGAAGGACGGGCACCTTAGTTGTAGTCCTGTCAATATTCTCGCGAGAGGCGATCAAGAGTGTCAGCCGCGCGCAGTGTGGCGATGGCCGAATTCACGCACTGCGACTCTTGCCCCCGTGGCTTTTCGTCGCTGTCAGATTTCGGTCGTTGACGTGTCGTCAAGGAAGAGTCGGTCCACGAGCTCGTCAATCAGTGCGACCCATGAATCGGTGTGCACGGGGTCGGGCGTGATGTCGTCGAGCCACAGCCCCAGCGAGTACGTCTGTACGAGAAGTGCGGCGGCCATTGGGTCGAGGTTCGATCGAAACCACCCACGCGCTTGAGCCTCGCGAAATAGGTCGGCCAGTCCTTCGGTCAGGCGCTGTTGCTCGCGCCCCAAAAGTTCCTGGAGGTGTGGGCGTTGGGTGGCGAGACCTAAGAGGTAGATCCGTGCCCTGCGACTCTCTTGACGCCCTGGGGATTGAGTTGCTCGCGTCACGGCTTTGAGGGAGGCGATTAGTTCTTGGGCCGTGGTGGCTTCGCGGATGATGGCGGTCAACACGGCGATCGAGCCGTCAACGTAGCGAGCGAATCGTATGACTTCCGCATCATCGATGAGGTGGCCATAGTCGGGAAAGTGGTGATAGAGCGAACCCTTTGAAATGCCGGAGCGCCGCAAGACAGTGTCGGACGTCACTTCGTCACTCGGGAGTTCGTCAAGGAGTGCGACGGTGGTTTCGAGAAGAATCTGTTTCGTAGGGTGCATGAGAAGAATGCCTCGAATTTCGGGTGGCGTTAGCCTATTACCCCGAATTCACCGGACTTGGGTCGTCTCGAAGTGGGAAGTAGGATGGAGATTCTGGAGAGGTGGGTGAGTCTGGTTTAAACCACATTCCTGCTAAGAATGCGGCCTGCGAAAGTGGGCCCGAGGGTTCGAATCCCTCCCTCTCCGCCAGGAAGTTCCCGAGTCATATCGGGGTGATGAAAGGGCACCATGCGTTTCTGGGTTGAAACACTGGGCTGTCCCAAGAATCACGTGGACTCCGACAAGCTGACGGGACTGCTCGGCACCCAGGGTTATGCGCCCGCGACGTCAGTCGAAGACGCCGATCTCGTTGTCGTCAATACTTGCGCTTTTATCGAATCGGCTCGGGAAGAGTCCATTGAAGTGGTTCTCCAGATGGCCGATGTGAAGAAGAACGCCGCCCGGCTCGTTGTCACTGGCTGCATGGCCGAGCGATACGGCGACGAGCTGGCCAATGCTCTGCCCGAGGTCGATTTAGTTGCCGGTTTCGGACAGAACTTGACCGATGCGACACCGGTGGTGCTCGGCACCACGCGGCGATCCGACTTCGACCTACTCAATCTCCCGCGTCCCGCCACAAGTTCACCGTGGGCGTACGTGAAGATTGCAGAAGGTTGCGACCGGCGGTGTGGATTCTGTGCCATTCCCACGTTTCGCGGCGACCAGCGCTCTCGCTCCGTAGAGGACATTGTCAACGAGTCACGCGAACTGACGTCATCGGGAGTTCGCGAACTTGTTCTGATTGCTCAAGATCTGGCGAGTTGGGGTAATGATCGACGGCGCCACGCTCTCGGCGAAGCCGTTGAAGTGTTAGATGTCGGAGGAACCCAGCCTCTGGTGGACCTAACGAAACGATTAACCAAAGAAGTTCACCGGCTGCGACTCCTCTACCTCTACCCCTCTGGTTTGACCGAGCCATTGATCGACGCCATTCTCGCGACAAAGGTCCCGTACTTTGATCTCTCTCTTCAGCATGTTTCACGGGCGCACCTCCGCCGTATGAATCGGTGGGGCGATGGCGAACGATTCCTGGAACGCATCGCGGCAATCCGTGCGGCGGAACCGAACGCAACCTTTCGGAGCTCGTTCATCCTCGGATATCCCGGTGAGACGGAAGACGACCACACTCAGCTACTCGAGTTTCTGGCAGCGGCACAGTTGGACTGGGTGGGCTTTTTCCCGTATTCCGCGGAGCAGGGTACGTCAGCTGCCACTATGCCCGACCAAATTCCGTTGCCACTCGCTATGGAACGGTTGCGCGAGGCGAGCGAAGCGCAAGACCTCATCACGGCCCGCCGGCGTGATGACATGGTGGGGCAGGAGTACGAAGTTCTCATTGATCGTCCCGGCGTAGGTCGTACCGTCAAAGAGTGCCCCGAAATTGACGGAGTGGTGTTCGTGCCGTCACGTCTTCCTGTGGGAACCTTGGTGCGGTGCCGCATCACTGGTAGCCGAGGTACCGATCTCGAAGCGGAGGTTCTGTGAGCGAACGCAGGTTCACCTACGGCGAATCAGCCCTGTTGACACCCGCCAACATATTGACGCTGGTACGTCTTGTTGTAACGCCCATCTTCATGTGGCTCATCGTTACCCAGGGGGCGACGTGGACGACCACGGTCGTGGGTTTCAGTGCTGCGATGTCGGACTACTTCGACGGCATCGTCGCTCGTCGCCAGGGCACGACGCGTTCCGGAGCCTTTCTCGATCCCCTGGCCGACAAAGTCGTTGTTCTCGGTTCGTTGTACACGCTGGTCTACGAGCACTATCACTGGTGGCTGCCGGTTGCCATCATTACGGCTCGGGAAGTGTGGATGACCTGGTATCGCTCCGTCATGAGCCAACGAGGCATCTCAATCCCGGCGGGTGCACTACCCAAAATCAAGACCATGGTTCAGGACTTAGCAATTGCGTTCTGCGTTATTCCATGGACGACGTCACTGCACTGGCTCGCGGTGGGAACTCTATGGTGCGCTGTCGTACTCACGGTGATAACTGGTTGGCAGTACTACCGCGGCGGTCAAAGGGCCATGTCATGAGAGTTGAGATTGTGGCGGTCGGCACCGAGCTACTGCTGGGACAGATTGCCGATACCAACTCACAGTGGCTTGGTGAACAGTTGGCCGCCCACGGTATTTCGTCTCATTTTCACCAACACGTCGGTGACAATCACGATCGAATCGTTTTAGCGTTTCGTACCGCACTCGCCCGAAGTGACGCGGTGATTGTCTGCGGCGGGCTCGGCCCGACACAAGATGACATCACCCGCGAGGCGATCGCCGAGGTCATGAACGTGGAGTTGCAGCGTCGTGATGACATGGTGGAGCGCATCGCCGCCATGTTTTCGTCTCGTCACCGGGAGATGCCGGCGAATAATTTGCGTCAAGCCGACGTTCCTCGCGGCGGCGACGTGATCGAGCCAGTGCGGGGCACGGCGCCAGGACTCATCTGTCCCGTGGGGAACAAGGTGATTTACGCCGTTCCCGGCGTTCCGTTCGAAATGACGGAGATGTTCGAACGAGCGATCTTGCCCGATCTCCAACGTCGCAGTGGAGAGTCAGCGGTCATTCGTAGTCGAGTGCTGCGCACCTGGGGAGCGAGCGAGTCGGGGCTCGCCGAAGCGCTTGCGGATCGCTTTGTTGAGCTCGAGGGGAGCGGTGACGTCACCATTGCGTTCCTCGCGAGCGGGATCGAGGGGATCAAGGTACGCATCACGGCGCGAGCGGGAACGTCAGACGACGTCTCGGATCTCATTGCCCACGAGGAGCAAACCGTCCGTTCGATTATTCATCGTCGTTACGGTGACATTATTTTTGGAGTCGACGAGGAGACGATGGAGGACGCCATCGCCTCTCGTCTCATTGCCCGTGGCCTGACGCTCGGAGTGGCCGAGTCGCTGACGGGCGGACTCATTGCGAGCCGGCTTGTGAACGTAACGGGAGCCTCTACATGGTTCCGAGGTGGGGTGGTGAGCTACGCCTCGGACGTGAAGTTTTCGCTCCTCGGTGTGACGCCGGGACCGGTCGTCTCGGCGTCGGCAGCGCAACAGATGGCCGAGGGTGTGCGTCGCACGGTCGGCAGTGACGTGGGGCTCGCCATCACGGGTGTCGCTGGTCCTCAGCCTCAAGACGGCCACGCCCCCGGCACAGTTTTCGTGGGATGGTCGATTGACGACCAGGTCGGATCGGTTGAATTTCGACTGCCGGGCGATCGTCCTCGGGTGCGCTCTTACGGAGCCATCAGTGCTCTCGACGTTCTACGCCGGACTCTCGACGAGCGAGGGTAAGTTAGCCCGCACAGAGGGGGATATATGAGTGGATTACACGTCACTGTTGATCCGGCCGACTTTGGGATTGACGCACACCGGCTGAGTCGAATCGACGATGTCTTTAATGGTTACGTCGAACGACGGCAGCTCGCTGGGTGGCTCGCCACCGTTTCGCGCAGCGGGGAGCTCGTCTACGCGGGTAAGGGTGGGCATGCCGATCGCGAAGCCGACAAGCCCATGACCGACGACACTATTTTCCGTATCTATTCGATGACGAAACCTATTACGTCGATTGCGGCGATGATGCTGTACGAAGAGGGAAAATTCGACCTCAACGATCCCGCGGGTAAGTGGATTGATTCGCTGAAAGAGTCTCGGGTGTATGTCAGTGGTGCGCCGAATAATCCCGTGACGCGACCCGCAACCGAGCCTGTTCGTATTTGGCACCTACTCAGTCACATGTCGGGATTGACCTACGGCTTTACCTATATGCACAACGTCGACGCGATCTATCGCTTGAAGGGCTACGACTGGGGCGCCCCCAAGGGCTCCACACTCGCATCGGCCGTTGATGATTGGTGTACGAGCCCGCTGGTTTTTAACCCAGGGGAAGCGTGGAACTACTCCTACGCCACTGATGTTCTGGGCCGGCTGATTGAAATCTGGAGCGGCCAGTCCCTCGATCAGTTTTTCGCTGAACGAATTTTTTCTCCGTTGAAGATGTACGACACTGCCTTTTGGGCCAGCGAAGAACACCACGAACGAGTGGCTCAGCTGTATGTTCCCGTGAAGGGTGAAGCAGTCGCATTCGGTGATTTAGGGAAGGGCGCGTTCCACAAACCAGGTTGGTTCTCCGGTGGCGGCGGGCTGGTATCGACGGCGTACGACTACAACCGTTTCCTGACCATGTTGTTACGAGGGGGAGAGCTCGATGGCGTTCGGTTGGTGAGTCCTCGCACACTGTCTCTCATGACCGAGAATCAGCTACCCGGTGGCGGCGACCTAGTCGCCACCGCCCGCGACTCCTTCTCGGAGACGGATATGGAGGGC
>CAXBRG010000076.1:0-6344 GCA_963977995.1 uncultured bacterium
CGATGGGTGCGGCAAACACGGCAAGCGTTCGAATTGGTTTGCCGCTGACCGCGACGGCTAACGACTTGCCGGCACTTTTCGTGGCATTGCAGGCTCTGTTGAACGGGCGCTAGTTACTGCCTGCTATGCGGCTAGCAACAAAGAGCGGCGCCGGGCAGAACTCGAAAGTCCCACCCGGGAACACTCACTCCAAGTTCGTCGAGGAAGGGCAGCACGAAGCCGCCGATACACGCGTCGGTATGAAAGGGAATGTCCCGTTCGCCCGCAGCGTCGGCCATCGCGGCAATGGGGTCAATGACGCCGTGGGGATAGGAGTACGCCGAACCCATGGTGAGAACGGTGTCGTCACGGAGTTCGCGGAGCCACGCGGGGACATTCGCGCGAAAGTCGTCGTCGAGCGGAGTCGTCACGTGTTCGAGACCGAGGAGGTGCGCCGCTTTGGCAAAGGCGGGGTGGGCCGAAATCGGCGTGACGACGCGACCGCCGACACCGCCGCGCGCCCGGAACTTCTCGCGAGCACTGAGGACCGACATCACGATGGACTCCGTGCCACCGCTGGTGAAGACACCCCCACCGGTCGGAGGTACACCCAGCAGGGAGCCGGTCATCTCGATGACCTCGCGTTCCATGAGTCCGAGCGACGGAAAACGAAGGGGATTGAGTGCGTTTTCGAAGACCACGTCGTGGGCGGCGCGGGCGAGTACCTCATCGACGTCGTCGCGACCGGTGGGGTACACGAGACTGAAGGTTCGCGCCGCCCGCCAGTCGATATCCGAGCGTCGGCGATCGGACATTTCGCGAAAGAGATCCTCAGCGGGCCGTCCGACGAGGGGCAGTGATATCGGTTCGCGGGGAGTACTCATGCCGCGAGACTAGGGCTCCGCAACGTCAACGTGGAGCGGGTGACGGGAATCGAACCCGCATGGCCAGATTGGAAGTCTGGAACTCTACCATTGAGCTACACCCGCAGAATGGCGAACTCCCATTCTACGCGTTCCCGTAGCGTGGGGTTATGAGCGAGAGCACCCTGTACGACCGTGTCGGTGGACAGGACTTCTTTGATGAATTGGTGGAGTTCTTTTACGTCGCCGTGGAAAACGAAGAGCTCATTCGACCCATGTATCCCGACGACTTAACGGAGTCGAAGCGGTGGCTGGCGCTCTTTCTCGCTCAGTACTACGGCGGCCCGCCGACCTACGGAACCGAGCGGGGACACCCTCGCCTTCGCCTCCGTCACGCCCCCTTTCGAATAACCAAGAAGGCCCGTGACGCGTGGTTGCGCGCCATGACCTTTGCGCTCGAAAATGTCGCTGATCGGTTGTCCGACGAGGACTTATTTGAAATGACGGCCTACTTCGACATGGCGGCGAAGTCGCTGCGCAACGTGTAGTGACAGGCGGCTGACACACTCTCGTCATGAGTGACTTTGCTACCTACGCCGCCCGCCTCGCCGCAACATCGAACGCCGACTTGAGCCAGTCGCTCCGTCGCGAGTCGACGAATCCCGGGTGGGGAACTGCTCGTGCGAACTATCTCGGAGCCCTTCGGGCGGAGGTCGCTCGGCGCGTCGCGGAGGGCCACACCGACGAGCTGGACGTGGAGTTGGCGTCGCGGATGTTCTCGCTGGACGACGGCATCACCGTCTTCCGGCGCGTCGACGACACGCCAGCCCCGCCATCGACACCGCCCCACCCGCCAGCAACCACGTAACGCCACCGCCCGTCGTGGCGAGAGTCTCCGCCACGGCCACGTGGGTCACGGTACGGGGTGACGAACGAACGAGCGGCTCGGCGGTGCAGTGCAGTGACGAGTCGAGTTGGTAGTGCGCGGGGGCGTAGAGCTCTCGAACGCACCACCAGTTGCCCCCGGGCACACTGAAGGCGAGTTGCCCGCGGGAGTTCGTCTTTCCCACCGCCCAGAGTGCGTGGCGGGCCGGGACCTCGATATCCGTTGGTGTCGGCGGCGGCGAGTAGCCGTGGGGAAACGGCAGTCGCACAAAGAGTGCGTAGTACGCCCCCGGCACACCCGCAGTTGGATCACCGCGGTCGAACTTGTAGATCGAAAAACTCACCGGCGAACTGTGTTCGGGTCGTGACACCTCGGCGTGCGAGTGAGCGACCGACACGGCGCAGTGCAGCGAGGGGTCGATCACGTAGCCCGCTGGCGCCGCGACTTCGTGATAGCACCAGCGATAGCCAACCGGAACGTCGAATCGCAAGTGGCCGTATCGATCGGTCACGCCGCGGGCCATGAAGGTCACACCGGGAAACAACGGGGCGTCGCTCGGACGATCGGGCGGTGTCGTGGGTGGTCCCGGATTCACCACGTAGAGGTCGTAGGTAGCGCGTGGGATGTCGAGGGATGACTGTTCGGCGCTGAACTTATGAACCGCGAGAGTCGTCATCGCGGGGTCGTCCCAGAAGCGGACCATGGTGCTGTCACCTGGTGCCAGAGTTATCCACTGCGGCGTCACGCTGATCACGTAGTTCGTCGGCGCGGTGATCTCTTCGAGCCAGTAGTCACCGGGGAGGAGGTCGCTCAGCGCGCACTGCCCCGACGTATCCGTCTGACAGATGGCGACGGGGCCGTCGGCGACACCCGAGTGATTCGCATCGAAGGTGACGTGGAATACCGCTCCCGCGAGAGGCGACGTGGTGCCAGTGGCGTACTTTTCGATGCGGAGCGAGGCGCGGGTAATGACGTCCCCGTCGTCGGGTCCAACGGTGACCACGGTGTCGGCGCCGGCAACGACCGTGACGAGACGATCGACCATGGCGGCGTAGTGCGGTGGCGGTTCACTCTCGCGCAACGTGTAGTTGCCGGGGGTGAGATCGTCACTCACTTCGCTGAAGCCCGTGGCGTCAATGGTGAGGGTTGCCACGAGAGTGAGTGAGCTGTCGAGCAGCTCAAAGATGGCACCGGTCGCGGGGTAGTAGGCGCCATCATCAACCGTCTTGTGAATTTGCACAGTGCCCGTCGGCGGCCCGAGTGCCGTCAATGACAGCGTGTCGGTGGTGACGACGGCGTCCCGGGCGGCCGCCAGGATCTGGGCATCGTCGGGAAACATGGTGGGGGAGTAAAAGACCATGCCCGTGCGCGCCAGCGTGACCCGTGCCGTGGCGGTGTAGGAACCCGCGAGTGAGTCGTCAATATGAAAAGCGGCCTGCGCCGTGCCCGCGCTATCAGTAGTGACCGTAATCGTCGAGCTGCCATTGGCGAAGGACGCACCGGGCATCGAGATGCGGACCGACTGGCCGGCAATCATTACGCCCGTGGTCGTAACGCCAATCGTCACGGTGACCACGCCGTCGTCAAACACGGTGCTGCCACCACCATCGAGCGTGAGTGACAACGAGGGCGCCTTCGTCACTCCCAAGAGAAAGAGCGACCGCAACGCCGTCATGGCTGATTTCAAGGATCCGGTCAACGTCGGCAGGGCGGTGCCCCAGGTCACACTGTCGTAGAGCAACTTTCCCGCGACGGCGATGTCGTCGGCATCAAACTGGCCGGACTTGCCGGAGGTCCACCAGCCGAGGCGATCGGCCTCCGAAATCGCCCACCCCAGAGCGGCGAAGTCTGAAGCGTCGGCCCCAGCGGGCGCCGAACTGGCGACGTAGTTGTAGCCCGGTGCGGGATACCAGCCACCGTGAGCGGCCTCGTAGGCACAAAACCCCCACCCCATATCGCTCGGAAACCCACCGCCGTAGGAGCCGTAGTAGGTGTTATGGCCATTGAACGTGCCGCAGGAACCGTGGAAGGGATAGGGCGGATCCGACGAGGTGCATGCGCCGAGTCCGTCGACACGTGGCTGACGGCTTTCGGCGCCGGCGAGGGGAGCGGCGAGTCCGAGCAGGACGAGTGTCACGACCAGGATGCGACGCACCTCGTGACGATATTGAGAATATTTTCACCACGTTGGTATTTGTCGCACTAAATCTTTTTCACCGATACGGTGACCTAGTGACAATTCGGTATCGATGCACGGCGTGCGGCAACCTGACGCGTTTTGACGTGGTCGAAACAACGACCGTTCGCTCCTTTCACCACTTCACCGTGGGCGGCGACCTCACGGTGGAGAGTCCCGAAACGATTCGTCACACGGTCGAGTCGGTGGACTGTCGCTGGTGTGGCCACGGCCGCAACGTAGAAATCATTGACGAGGGGACTGCCTCCGCGTGAATCTGCGATCGTTCGACGCCCCCCGCCGTCGACCGGTTCCGGAACGATATCGATGTGACGACGGCGAGGAACGATCGATCGCCCCGCGCACGGTGTTTATTTTCATCAAGTCCCACTGCGATGGATGCGCTGCATTCCACGGGGGATTCCAGACGCCGGGCTGGGAGGCCGTCGTCGTGGCGACCGACGACGACGTTGTCGCGAGTCCGACCATTGTGCGTGCGAGCGCTCTCGTGGCGGCTCTCGACGTGCGGAGTGCACCGTTCTTTGTCGCGGTCGATCACCAGCCTCTCGAGGTGGTCTCCGAGGGAGTTCCCTTCGACCCCGAGCATCTCTCGACACTGCTGCGTTCCGTGTCATAGCCCCGTGCGACGGTGGGGTACCACCGAATGATGGGAGATGTGATGCGACGAGAGATCCAAATGTCAGTGAGTTGTCACGACTGTGTACGGCGGTCAACGCCGGACTGCGACGACTGTCTAGTGACCTACGTATTGGGCGATAGTCCCGACCAGTTGGTGATGACAACCGATGAAGTCGCCATGGCCGAAATGCTGACGGGCGAGGGCCTCGTGCCCCGTCTGCGCTTTGTCTCCCAGTCGACGAACGATTCGACGACGCCCGCTCGGTAGCGTTGAGGGGTGCCGACGCACCTTCTTGTGACGAATGACTACCCACCCAAGGTGGGTGGCATCCAGGTGTACCTCCACGAACTCTGGCGGCGGCTCCCACCCGGTCGGGCGACGGTCCTCACCGCGACGTCGCACGATGACGCCGCGGCGTTCGACTCATCAACGACGGTGGTGATTGAACGCAGTGCGCACGGCCTGCTCTTTTTTCCGTCGCTGCGCGTGTGGCGCCAGATCGAATCGGCGATCTCGCGTCACCAACCCGATCTCGTGGTCATGGATCCGGCGTGGCCGTTAGGACTGCTCGGACCGTTTCTCTCGCGCCCCTTTGGCGTCGTCCTGCACGGCGCCGAAGTCACGATTCCCGCTCGTATTCCGCTGGTGTCCTCGACGCTCCGTTTCGTTTTGCGTCGAGCTCGAGTAGCAATCTGCGCCGGTTCGTACCCAGAGTCAGAGGCGCGGCGCTGTGCGGGCGATCGTCTCCCACCGGTCGTGCCCGTCGTGCCCGGTGTGGACTGTGAGCGATTCATCCCCCGACCACCAGAGGACGCCCCGGCAGTTCGTGAAGCCCTCGGTCTACGACCTGATGCCTTCCTCGTGTCCTCCTACTCACGACTCGTGCCACGCAAGGGTATGGATACTCTCATCCGCGCCGCCGCCTTGCTGCGGCACGAGATACCCGAACTCCAGATCGCCATTGGCGGCGACGGCCGCGACCGACCGCGTTTGGAGCGCTTGGCTCGCACGTTGCACGCACCCGTGGTCTTTGTCGGGCGCGTGTCGGACGAGATCCTGCCCCGCTGGCTGGCAGGATCCGACGTGATGGCGATGGCCTGCCGCAACCGATGGTGGGGACTCGAACAAGAGGGATTCGGCATCGTCTTCGCCGAAGCGTCGGCCTGCGGCATCCCCGTGGTCGCCGGGCGTTCGGGGGGCAGTCACGATGCGGTGGTCGACGGCGTGACGGGTCGCATTGTGAACGATCCTCGTAACGCCAGTGAGCTAGCGGCCATTCTGGGAAAGTATTAGTCGAGAAACGCTGATGCACCAGTGCGAGCGCCGACACACAGCGCGGATCTTGCAGATCTTTGTAGTACACGCCGACCTGATCCGCGAGCAGCAGACCCTTGTAAACGACCGTGCGAGCTGACATCGATGGCACGAAGAATTCTTTGCCATGCAGGAGGTTCAGCGCCTGAATCGCATGCCCGGAGGATTTGCGGATCACATAGAGCTTGCGCTCCAGCGCATCGGTCACCATGATGTCCTGACCACGACCGATGAAAATCTGACGAATCACGGGCTCCTTGTCGCGCACTGTAGGCGACATCGGCATCTCGCGATTAACCGGCACATCGCGCCATCCCAGCACGACCTGACCTTCGGCATGCACGGCGCGCTCGATCTCCTGCTCGCAGGCGAGGCGCGATGCATTTTCTTTCGGCAAAAAGATCATGCCGACACCGTATTCACCGGGTGGCGGCAGGCGTACGCCCTGCTTCGCCATTTCCTCTCGGTAGTATTGATCGGGAATCT
>CAXBRG010000077.1:0-6268 GCA_963977995.1 uncultured bacterium
GAGGAAGATGCTTTCGGCTGTCAGCATGTCTTTTCTTTCTTTGTCGGTTACGGGTTAAGTGATGTTCGGGTGGGGATATCCCCACCCGAACGACAACACTTAGACCTTGTTGAAGACGTAAACGAACAGAACCACGAACACGAGGTTGATGAAGTACATAGCCTCCACCAGACCCACCGTGAGGAAGAACGTGGTGCGAGCCTTCGACTCAATCTCGGGCTGGCGAGCGATGGCGGCAATCGTCTGACTACCGGCCATACCGTCACCGAGAGCGGCACCGAGAGCACCAAGTCCGAGGGCGATACCGCCACCGACGAGTGCACCAGCTACGCGAACTGCGTTCGCCATTTCTGTGTTTGCCATTGTTTCTCTTCTCCTTGTTGAGCTTTAGTGAGAGCTGTCCGCGTGTTCATCGCTGCCGTGGTGGCTCATCGCCATTCCCATGTACAGCATTGTGAGCAACGTAAAGATAAAGGCCTGAATGACGCCGATGCCCATGTCGAAGGGCTTCCAGATAATTTCGCCAATCGGGACGACGTACACCGGGAGTAGCACGGTCATCACCATGACCATGAGGACTCCCGAAAAGAGGTTTCCGAAAAGTCGGAACGTCATGGTGACGGGCTTGATGATCTCTTCAATCAAGTTGATCGGCGTCATCAGCCAGAACGGCTGGGCGAAGTGCTTGAAGTAACCACCAATACCGCGGGCCCGAATCGACTCAAAGTTCACCCACACGATCACCACGATGGCCATCGCGAACGGCAAGTTGACGTCACTGGTCGGCGGCGGAAGGATTTCGTACTCGTGACCCTTCCAGTGAATGGGAATCGCCGGAAGGGCACCCAGCCAGTTGCACGTCAAGATGAACGAAAAGAGCGTCACGCCGATGCCGAGAAAACGCTTGTAGCCGGCACCGATCGAACTCTCGGCGATTCCGCCGATCTGTTCGATGAGAATTTCGAATGCGAGTTGGAGCTTGCTGGGCACGCCGTCGGCATTCTTCTTGGCCGCCCGGGCGCCGAGAGCAAAGAGAGTGACCACAATGACCGCCGCCACGAGGCTCGACACGACAATATCGAGGTTGAAGTCGAGACCGAAGAGGCGGAACACCGGGTGGTGGCCGACTTCGATCTGCTTTTCTGCTGCGAGCAGCATTACCTCTCCTCCATGTTCGCGCTCGTCACTACCCGGAAGGTATTCACAATGAACACCACCTGGCAGTAGGCCAGACCCGTGACAATCCCGAGCGAGAAGTCCACGCCAATGATAAAAGAAAAGACCACGAGGGCAGTCACGAGCCCCAACCGGACCCCCGCCGCCCGGGCAATCGTGTTCCGAGCCCGTTTTTTCCCTGCCCTGTCGGCATCGGGCGGGAGATTGACGCGGGCCACTTGCCGGTCCAGGAGTCGCAGATTCATGACCGATAGGGCCACCCCGATCAGCACCCCGCCGGCCGTGATCGGCCGGCCGAGGGCCAGTGACACGACGAGAGCTACGGCCGTGAGCACCACGATGGTGACGCTCATGCGTCGCATCAGTGGTCGAAGCGGATTCGGGGCGGGGGTATCTGTCACGGGAAGTTATTTCCAGCGTCGTAGGAGGGACGCCAGCGCAGCTGCGGCACCCACACTACCGAGAAAGAGGCCGCCCAGTAGTCCCCACGGTGCACTGTGGGCCACGCTGTCGACCACCAGACCAATGACCACACCCGCCCCAACGGTTCCCGCCAAGTTGACACCCAGAGTCAAGAACTGAGCGACGATTGAAATTTCCGTCGCGTCATCGCGACGCGGGGAACCCTCCGAACTTTCTGGGGCCACGGCTAGCCCACCTCGGAGTCGTGGTGCAACGGATCGCTGCGATCGACAGGCTCCCCGAGCGAAGGGTGAAACCAGGTGTAGAGAGCCACCGCCAGAAGGGCGACGCCAAAGGGAATGAGGAAATTCGCTCGTGGCAAGAACAGCGGGAACAGAACGAAGGAACAGAGCAGCCCCGACCACAGCCACAAGATCACCACCGTTCGGCGATGACCGTGACCGAGTCGCATCAGGCGGTGGTGAATGTGATTCTTGTCCGCGGTATTCCAACTGGCGCCTGACGCGGTTCGTCGGACGTACGCCCACGCCGTGTCAAACAAGGGCACCCCGAGGATGAAGACGGGGATAAAGAGTGGTGCAAAGAAGAAGAAGGTCACACCGGAGGTGGGCGGCGTGCGGCCGCCGATCACCATCGTGGAGGCGCTCATGAGGAGTCCGAGCAACAATGCTCCGGCGTCGCCCATGAATATTTTCGCGGGGTGAAAATTATCGGGGAGGAAACCAACGCAAACGCCAAACGTCACCGCGGCGATAAGAGGTCCAATATTCGTTGAAGGCAGCAAGCCGACGTCCATCAGTTTCAGTCCGTAGATACAGAGCGTTCCCGACGCAATGGCGACGATGCCCCCGGCCAGACCGTCGAGTCCGTCGATCAAGTTGATGGCGTTACTAAGGGTAAAGACCCACGCGGCAGTGATGAGGGGCAGCATGGACGGACCCAGAACGATAAAACCCGCGAACGGCAGCTTCAACTGGAACATCGTGGCCCCGGCAAAATACAGAACGGTCGCGGCGAGCACCATGCCCGCCGTTTTGGCCGGCGGCGACATGTCACGAAAGTCATCGACGAGTCCAATAACAAACACCACGGCCGCCGCGAGGACCACCCCGAACACCTCGTTCGACGACGCGACGATGTGACGCAGCGTCGGCACGGCCACGGCCACGGTCAACGCGGTACAGAGTCCGATGAACATCGCTGCTCCACCACCGTACGGCGTTACCGCCGTATGCACCTTGCGGGGATCGGGTTGCGCGGTGTAACCCACGTGGACCGCAATCATTCTCGCGGGGCGATTCGCCGCCATCGTCACCACCGCTGCGATTCCCGCAACGGTTAGGTAGAGGACGAGCGAGTGCACGGGACTATCCGGCGAAGTGGGCGTAGGGGTTAAAGCGAGCACAGAGCTCGGCGATGTCACTACGCACCGTCTCGACCGCCGCCTCGTTGGAACGGTCACGGAGTGCTCGAGCCATCAACGCAGCAATGCTCGCAAACTCACCCTCACGCATTCCGGCAGTCGTTTCAGCCGGCGTTCCGAGTCGCAGACCGGACGTGACAAACGGCGAGCGTGGATCATCGGGAATCTGATTGCGGTTGGTCGTAATACCGGCCCGGTCGAGCACTTCTTGCGCCTCTTTTCCGGTGAGCTCGGCATCGAAGTCACGCAGATCGACAATCACTTGGTGGTTATCGGTGCCGTTACTCACCACGCGAAAACCCTCTCCCTGCAGCGCCACGGCGAACGCTCGAGCGTTCGCCACGACCTGCTCGGTGTAGGTCGAAAAGGAGGGTTGGCTCGCTTCACGAAAGGCCACGGCCTTCGCGGCAATCGCGTGCTCGAGCGGACCACCCTGCTGCCCTGGGAAGACGGCACCATCGATCTTCTTGGCGTGCTCTTCGCGACAGAGAATGGCGCCACCGCGGGGACCGCGCAGGGTCTTATGCGTTGTGAAGGTCATGGCGTCGGCGTAGGGCGCCGGGTTCGGATGTGAACCGCCCGCAATCAATCCGGCCGGATGAGCGGAGTCGAACATCAGCAGAGCGCCCACTTCGTCGGCGATTTCACGAAACACCGCCGGCTCGATCAATCGGGAGTAGGCCGTGGCCCCCGCGACGATGAGACGGGGTCGATGTTCGTGGGCCAATCGTCGCAGCTGGTCGACATCGATGATCTCACCCGGCTGCTGGGGGTCGTCACTCCGCGGTGTCACGCCATAGGAAACGAAGTTCCAAATCTTTGACGTAATGGAGGCGGGCGAGCCGTGCGTCAAGTGACCACCCTGGTCGAGGCGCATCGCCAAGATGGTGTCACCGGGATTCAAGAGCGCTTGATACACCGCGACGTTGGCATTCGCTCCCGAGTGCGGTTGCACGTTCGCATGATCTGCGCCGAAGAGAGCGGTGAGGCGTCGGCGGGCGAGGTCCTCCATCTCGTCGACAACGTGATTACCGCCGTAGTACCGCCGACCGGGATACCCCTCGGCGTACTTGTTGGTCATGATGGAACCCGTCGCCGCCATGACGGCGGGCGACGTGAAGTTCTCCGAGGCGATGAGTTGCACGGTCGTTGTCTGACGTGCCCACTCGTCGGCGAGCAGTCCGGTGACCTCATCGTCAGAGATCCATGCGTCAAATGGTGAGTGAGCCACGGAAGTGGTGTGCCTTTCTTGTTGTACTACGTGTCGAGTTGTGAGAGTTTGTCGATCCGACCGAGATGGCGACCATCACCGGGCGTCGCGTTCAGCCACGCGTCGAGAGCGTCGAGAGCGACCTGGAGTCCAATAAGACGGGCGCCCAGACACAGCACGTTGGCGTGATTGTGTTCACGGGCGAGGCGTGCTGACGTGGCGTCGTGGACGAGGGCGGCACGAACGCCAGCGATCTTGTTCGCGGCGATGGAGATACCGATTCCGGAACCGCAGATTGCCACTCCTAGATCGGCGTCGCCCCGGGTCACGGCTCGACCGACCGCGGCGCCGTAGTCGGGATAGTCCACCGACACATCGCCCGTTGCGGGACCGACGTCCACGACCTCGTGACCACGATCCTGCAGGGCGGCGAGAACGGCCGATTTCAAGTCAAACCCAGCGTGGTCGGAGCCGAGGGCGATACGCATCGTCCCCCACGCTACCCGTCACCTCTCCTCTCACGGTGAAGTGCGATAAGACTGACGGCGTGGCTCTCCATTCCCGCACACCCGTCATCATCGGCGTGGGACAGATCACCGATCGCCCTACGCCCGACGCCACCTTCGATCAGCGTCCCGAACCGCTCGACCTCATGGCGCACGCCCTGGAACGGGCTCTCGCCGACACCCACGCCGCGAGTGCGACCCGCGCCGCGTTGGACGAACTCGTGGCCGTCGGCTCCTTCACCTGGCACCCTCACGACCCCGCACTCCTCGTCGCGCAACGAACCGGTGTTGTTGCCCGCACCCGTCTCACTCCCACGGGTGGCAATATTCCGCAAAAGCTCGTGCACCAAACGGCCGGTCGGATCTTGAACGGTGAGGTGGACGTCGTCGCTGTGGTGGGTTCCGAAGCAATGCACGCCGCCTCCCTCGCACGTAAAGCGGGGCAACGACCCCAGTGGACGATGCAGGGTGATGACGTACCGCGGCCCGAACTGGTGGAGGAGGATCGAATTCCCTTCACCACCGAGGAGTACTCCAACGGACTCACGCAACCCGTCGATGTCTACCCCTTATTTGAAAACGCTCGTCGCGCCCGACGGGGATGGTCGCTGGAGGAGCAACGTCGACAACTCGGCGCCCTCTGGCACCAGTTCGCCCTGGTCGCCGAAGGTAACCCGTACGCCTGGATGACCTCAGCACCGTCGGCGACGACGATCGCTGTCCCGTCGGCGACGAACCGCATGGTGTCGTACCCCTACACCAAGTACCTCGTGGCGAACCTGCCCGTCGACATGGGTGCGGCGTACATCATGGCGAGCTACGAGACCGCCATCGCGCTCGGCGTGCCACGCGATCGCATGGTCTTCCCCCACATGGGGGCTGACGCGACCGACCACTGGTTCGTCTCGGAGCGACCCCAGTTCGATGCCTCACCCGCGATGAGCGCCATATGGTCGCAGCTCACGAGCTTCGGCGCGCGAGCCGACGAACTCGCCCACATCGACCTGTACTCGTGCTTCCCCACGGTGGTCCAGACGGCCTGCGACGTGCTGGGCATTGACGCGTGGAGCACGACTCGCCCGCCGACACTGACCGGCGGATTGACCTTTGGTGGAGGCCCCGGCAACAACTACGTCACTCACTCCATCGCCACCATGGTCGACCGCCTCCGCGAGCACCCGGGCGAGCCGGGTCTCGTCACGGGACTGGGCTGGTTTTCGACGAAACACGCGTGGGGTACCTACTCCACGGAACCTCCCGCCGAGGATTTTCAGTACGCATCGGTCCAGGACCGGGTCGACGCCCAGCCGAAGGTTGCGGTTCGTCAAGAGGACGGACCAATCACCGTCGAGACCTACACCGTGGTCCACGACCGCTCCGGGGATCCCACTCGACTCGTAGTCGCGGGTCGCCACGGCGACGGCACACGGGTGTGGTCGACCACCAACGACGTGGCCACGATGACGGCCGCGGAGCTGACGGAAATCATCGGACTCACGGCCCACGTCCGTCAGGGGTTATTTCACCTCT
>CAXBRG010000078.1:0-6232 GCA_963977995.1 uncultured bacterium
CCACAGCGTCACGACGCCGTTCAATGGACTCGTCCCGGCGTCAAGTGCGGGGCACAGCAGCGTGTTGGATTCCACGTAACTCTGATCGCCCTGAAGGGAGTTCGCCGAGATGACATTCGGGCCGCGGAGAAGTTCGCTCACGAGTGCCGACGCCAGCACGAGGAGAACGCCCACGCCGGTCGCGAACTTGCCCCTCACTGTTCGTCCTCATCGTCGTCCAGTCCAATGACGGGGATCGCCGCCGCAATTTCGACCGGGGTCACAATGCGACGTTGTCGTCGACCGAGCAACTCGCCCAACCGCTCAGTGACGCCAAACCCGAACAGGTAGGTCAACCACAAGAAGATGGTGAACAGCGCGAGGAGTCCATTGAGCGGGAACTGATGGAGCACAATCGTGGCGTTGCCCGCGGGGGTGTCGTATCCGGCCGCCCACCCGAGCACCGTGCGTCGAGTGACGGGCCGGCCGTCTACTTCGAGCGAGAAGGCATTCGATGGCGCAAAGCCGGCGATCACTGTTCCGGCCGCGACGTTTCCCGAGAAAGTTTCGCCGTCGAGCACGGGCTGCCAGTCGGTCGCCGACGCCGCGTCCGATGCCGTGACCGAACTCGCGAGACCATCGGGACGCTGCGCCACGATGCCGTGAAACCGGCGATTGGCGTAGATCAATAGTCCACTCGACTTCGCAACGAGGGCGAGGTCGATTTGACGATCGAGCCCGTCGAGCAGGGCGGCGGGCGGTGGCAGAGTCACGGCGGACTGCAGTCCCGCGAGAGGTGGAACCGATGCGGTCAGAACCACGATCTCGGAAACTCCCGCCGGGGCGAGTAGGCGTCCAGCGTGAGTCGTGCCCCGGTTGGCAATGAGCTGCACGGTCTTCAGCAGCACATCCGATGCGCCCGAAGCGGGTGGTGAAAACAGGACCGATCCATCCGGACCGCCGTTCGTCGACGTCGCGGCCGCGAGACCGGGACTCACCGACCAACCGCTCAGGGGCATGGCGCGAGGATCCCCGAGCCAGAGGACTCGGAAGCCACCGGCTGTCGAGGGGGTGTAGGCCGACAGTGCATCGGCGGCCGATGTCTGTGGAAGCCCGTATCGACCATCGGTGGCGTGGGTGACAATCTGCAGTGGCGCCGCGACAACGGCCACCGTGCACACCGCGGCGACGAAGTGTGGCCAGCCAAACTCTCGATCACGCAGGTCGTCCTCGAGCGCCGCCACCGTCACGCCCACGAGTGCCGCCAGCGCGATGGACCCCATGATCATGAGGCCGTCAATGTCAGGGGCAAACGTCGCCGTCACATTGCGAGCGACGAGAGAGCAGAGAAGAACAGTGAGTCCCAAGAGAATCACCCACTGCCCCGCCATCGTGCGACGTTCGTTGCGCGCGAGGGCGAGAGCCCCGAGCGCGGCGAGCGGAGCAGCCCAGCTCAGCGGGCCCTGCCCGAATACCCCGTCGCTCAATCTCACAATGTGCGAAAAGTCAGCACCGGACCACGACGCCAGCGGCAGGCCGAAGATTTCAATGCCGCGCCGACCGGCGAGAACGACGTCGCAGGCCATTGGCAACAGCAACGTGACGACTCCCAGGCATATTTGCCCGGTGGTTCGCCACGGACGTTCAAGTTGGCTTGCGCCACTCAGCCGCGAGTTGAGCGACAGCGCCCCCACCACCACGATCACCATGATCAGTGTCACGGGCGAAAATGCCGTCAAGATCGATGTCAGCATGACCGCCTTCGCTACTTGACCGGCTCGGGTACGACCCCAGAGACGACTCCCAAAGTGGCGTGGCGATTCGTAGTCGTAAGCGCGAAACCGCGGAACATTGAGTAACGCGAATAGGCGCCGAAGGAGGAACGGCAGACCGGCAAAGGTGACGAGGAGATCGAGGCGGCCCTGTTGCACAAGGTTTACACCAACGGGCAGCGCCATATAGGTCAGTGCGGCGACCATGCGCGCACGGTTGGACATCACGTCACGTAGCAACCGCCCGACGCCGTAGGCCCCAAGGGGCACCGCAAGGAGAAGGACCAGACGGGGCAAAATCCCCATCCGCCCTCCGACGAGGGTTCCGGCGGCCGCGAGAAAGCCGTAGCCCGGCATGCCCGGCACTCCAGTCCCCACGCCGTTCGGCGACCACGACGCGAAGAAGTGATGCCAGTTCTCCCACCAACTATCCAGTGGCATCAGCCGACCGATTGTCGGCAGGTGTGCCGCGATCAAATTACGAGCGCCGAGCAGCCAGAGCCCAAACGCCATACAGACGATGGTGAACTGCGTACGAAATCCCGTCCCCAACGTGCGAACCGAAACGTTCAACGGTTCAAGATTCTCGACTTCATCGAAGTCTTCGTTCTCCGAGAACACCTGTTCCCGCGAGGTGGAAAAGTGAATCGATACGTGGTGATCTTCGAGCAGTTCGGGTGGGAGCGTTCCCCGGGCCTTGTCGATTCCTTCGTAGAAGAGGTTTTGCACGAAGGTTTGGGCGCGGGAGGCCCCCGCGACCTGCAGAAGTCGAATTCCGCTGTCCGACAGCGCTCGAAGTCGATGTGTGAGTTCGCGCTGGCGTCGAATCTCCGCTCGGTGGCGCAGGGCGAAACGCCAGGACTCCACGACGGCACCAACGCGGTCACTATCTCGCCCCGCCGCCGCAATAGCAACTTCCGCCGCTTCAAATGCGATGAGCAGAGGAATCACGATGGCGAGAGACGGAAGACTCCACGACGCCAAGACGGTGCAGAGCTGATGCCGGCGGCGCAAGTCCTGCAGACTTCGACGCCGCGTACCGATGGCAGTCGACGTGCGCTCACCCGAACTCAAGAGCTGGCGATGCGCCACCACGGCCGACGGCACGACCATAACGCGGGCACCAGCAATCTGTGCCCGCCAACACAGATCGACATCTTCACCAATCAGCGAGATGTGATTACTAAATCCTCCCAGCGACTCAAAAAGGTCACTGCGAATCAACGTCACTCCACCGGGCGCCACAAAGACATCTCGTTCGGCGTCGTGTTGACCGGCGTCAATCTCCCCCTCGTCGATGCGTTCCACGACCGAACCGAATCGGTCCAACATCTGGCCGACGTGAATGAGACGAGTCTCGTCGTCGTATCCGACAAACTTCGGTGACACGATTCCCGAGTTGGTCCGATAGGCCGCCTCGACGAGAATCGAGACGGTCGTTGGCGCCAGGCGGACATCGTCATGACAGAAGAGGTAAAACGCCGCCCCTTGAACGTTGCCAATGACCTCATTGGCCGCCACACCGAATCCACGGTTCTCATTGAGCGATCGAACGAAGGCCAGTGGGGCCACCCCCGCGACCCGCGTTGCCACGTCGGGGTGGTCGCCGTTGGCGAGGACGAGCAGGCTCAAGTCGGCGTAGTCCTGAGCCACAAGCGAGGCCAGCGTGGCCTCTAATTCGGGCCCGGGACCCGTGGTAACGACGACGGCGACAACCGCCGGAGCGCGGGTTTCCATGAGATAAATAAGGCTAGTTCGCACCCTTCCGTCCGACGGGGTGCTAACTATTGTTTGCATCTTGCTATACTGTGGCTAACAGTTAACGAAAGGACTGAAAATGGCTGAATTCACCCAAGTCGCCAGCAATGTTGGCCGCGATGCCGCTCACAAGGCCCGCGCGGTCGTCGCATCCAACGAGACCGCGAAGCGTGCCAAGGACCTTCTCTTCACGCTCGTCGGACTCGGTGTACTGAGCGCTCAGAAAGTCACCGTCGCCGCCAAGGCGGTCCAGCAGAAGGTTGACACCACGGTCGACACCGACGGCCTCAAGGCCGCCGTGGGACGCAACGCCGAAGAGATCTCGACGGCGTTCAAGCGACAGGCCGCAATCGCCGATGCCAAGGTCAACGAGGCACTCAACGTCGCCGAGGCCATCGTGGCACCCTACGAAGAAAAGTTGCCGGCCCCGGCCCGCGAAGTGACTGCGAAAGTACGCGCTGCCGCAGCCTCGGTTCGAGGCAAAGTAACCGAAGCTCTTCGTCCGAACGATGTCACCGCTCCCGTAGCGACCACTGAGCCAGCAGCTGACGTGGTGTCCGAGGAGCCAGCTTCGGCGTAGTAGCCCTACCGCACGCTGGCGACGACGTCAGCGAGCGTGTCAGACCACGACCAACGCGGCGACCATCCGGTCGCCGCGTTGATCTTTTGTGAATCACCGCGAAGCACCGGAACGTCGACAGGTCGCATTAGCGACTCATCAGTAACAAAAATGAGTGAGCTATCAATAAGCGCACGAATGTCGTGGGCGATATCGCTCATCGATCGATCAACGCCGGACGCAATGTTGTAGACCTCACCGGATACCCCCCGCTCGATGAGCAGTCGATACGCCGCCACAACATCACGTACATCGAGGAAATCACGACGTGACGTGAGGTTGCCCACGGGAATCTCGCCGCGACCCTCGCGCACCGCGGCCACCATTCTCGATGCCATCGCGGGCACAAAAAAGTTAGGAGATTGACCGGGTCCCACATGATTGAACGGTCGGGCAATCACGATGCGTTGGCCAAAGGCGCGAACGGCCTGTAGAGCTAATACCTCGGCGGCGAGCTTGCTCGCGGCGTACGGTGACATCGGCGCCGGCGCGGCGCTTTCGTCGAGGGGCAACTGCTCGGGTTGGACCGTCCCGTACACCTCCGCCGAGGACACCAACAAAGTGGTGGCCGTCGGGACCACTTCGCGCGCGACGGCAAAGGTGACGGCCGAACCGATCACGTTGACGCGCAGCACTTCACTGGGGTCGCTCCACGACGAACCCACGTGACTCAAGGCGGCGAGGTGATAAATCGCTTCAGGCCGAACCTCTCGCAGCGACCTTTCAACAACGGCAACATCCGTGATGTCGTCGGGGAGATCGAGGATCGCGACCTCGTCGCCGGACTGGCGGAGATGCTCGGCGAGATGGCGGCCGACAAAACCATTACCACCCGTCAGTAGTGCCCGCATAGTGAGTGAAGCCTAGTTAACGAGTCGCCGATAGACGTCGTGGTGCATGGCAGCGGTGGAGTCCCACGTGAAGAGTTGCGCGCGACGGGTTGAGCGCTCCGCTCGAGAAATTCGCTCATCCGTACCCCGGTGCAAGGACACTGCGATTGCGGCGGCTAGGGCGTTGGCGTCACCGACCGGAACGAAGGTGGCGGTATCACCCGCCACCTCTTCCATCACCGTCCCTAAAGTCGTCACGACCTCGGCCCCACAGGCCAGCGCTTCCAACACGGGCAGTCCGAATCCCTCGCCACGAGATGGATACGCCACAACGCGGGCGTGTCGCATTAGGGACGGCACCAGGGCGTCATCGACGTAGCCCAACGGTCGAATTCGGTCGCGAAAAGGGTGACGAGCTATCTGCGAGTTCGTCGATTCGGTGTGCCATCCGCTCTGACCCGCTAGCCACAGCTCGACATCGCTATCGCCCGCGGCGATCTCTGAAAAAGCCGTCAAGAGAACATCGAGGCCCTTTCGCGGCTCCCACGTTCCGAGAAACAAGATGTAGGGCGTCGCATCAGGAAGCCCCGCTGCGCGGAGCGATGGCCCGTCGTTCGCAGCGGAAAATCTGGAGTGATCCACTCCGAGGGGAATCGTGGCGACGGGGGCCGTTGGTTGAAGGATTTCGTGAATCAGCCGTGTGGTGGTCTCTGAAATCGAGATGATCTCGTCCGCGTGTCGTGCGGCGTACTTCATGGCTCGACGAAAAAACATCACTTTCGACTTTTCGTGCCATTCGGGATTCGTGAAGAACGTCATGTCACAAAACGTGACCACGGTAGGAATGCGGCTTCTTCGGGGCATCGTGTAGTGAGGACCATGCCACACGTCGCCGCCAGAGGTTTCATTACGCCCGAGGATGAACGCTTCGTAGAGCAAGCGCGCGGGACGTGCTCGAGGAACGACGTCCACAATGGTTGCTGACGGCGACCATGCAGCCCATCGACTGCCATCATGCACTTGCGTCACTAACGACAGCGCAACATCCTCAGCGGCGACGCGCGACGCCAGTTCGACGATGTAGCGACCGGCCCCCGCCGGGCGAGCGGGAACGGCAGAAACATCCAACGTGACCCTCATTGCCACACCGCCATGTGCTGAGCCGCCATCGACTGCCACGTAAGGCGGGCCACTGACTCGCGACGAGCTGAGCGAGCGGGGTCGCTCGTGGGCAGCTCCAACGCCGCGAGCAGGCCCGTCGCGATGCTCTCGAC
>CAXBRG010000079.1:0-6161 GCA_963977995.1 uncultured bacterium
CAGCTCGATCTCGGCATGATCGTAGTCGCCATAGACCATCACCGCCGCCGAGCGTTCCGGCAGATGGCCATCGACGCCCGACTGGCCTCCGGCGTCGCGTCCCGCCTCGATCGCCGCCAGCAGCCGCCGTTCGAAGGAAAGCGCCGAGGCGGCTTCGTAGGCCTCGGCCATCGCCGTGACGGTCTTCTCGCCCGTGAGCACGTTGCCCATCGCGACATAGCCCTCGCCCACCCGGTGGCCCGCCCAGCCGCGGTTCTTGGAGCCGCTGAAGGCAGCGATCCGGCCATTGCGGTCGATCACGGCGATCTGCCGGTAATCGGAGTACGGGTCGTTCGCCTTGAGATCGTCGAGCACGCGCTGCGGCGTGTACCCTTGCGCCAGCAGCCGCAGGCCCAAAGGATTGTTGCCCTGATTGACGAAGGCCTGGGTCATGGTCGCCCCGACATTGCCGCGCAGGCCATTGCAGTAGAGTCCGACGCAGATCGAATAGGTGGCGATGCCGATGCCGACCTGGCCCGTTTTCGGACATCTGGCGAGCAAGGTGAATGTCATCCGTTTTCTCCCGGGATTGTCTCGTTGTAGGTCAAAACGTCCTGATCCGCGGAGGCTCGAGCGTCCGTTCCACGATGTTGCGCATCAACCGCACCAGTGCGGCATTGCAGTCGAAGGGAATGCCGTCGCACCACGGAATGCGGTCGCCCCCGCCACCGTCGACCAGCCCGAGGCCGACGCCGACATGATGCAACGCCTCTTCCTCTTCCGGCGAATGGCAGAGCAAGGGATCGCGCTTCAGCAGGGCAAGGCCTGCCACTACGCCATAGGCGCCGATATTGGAGGTCGTGCCGACCGCCAGCACATCGGTCGGCACGACAGAGAACACGCCACCCCCGCACGGCGTCTTGTGCGCCATGGTGTGGTCGGGCAGGCGCTTCTCGAGCTCGGCGTGAACCTTGCCGAAGCCAATCTCGTTACCGCCGTCGCCGATCCCGAGGGTCGGCTTGCCGAGCGCTGAGGCGGTCGCGGCGGCCGCCGGGTAGATCGCCTTCGCGGCATAGCCGGCGAACGCGGCGCCGACGTCCAGGTCGTGCGCAAGACCGGCCTCACCCAGACGCTCGAGCAGCGCGGCGCTGATGGTGGCGGCGGCACGAACGCGCAGCTCACCGCTGGCGAAGTACTGCTCCAGGCGGCCCATCGAAGAGCCGTCCAGGTAGAGGCCCTGGACGTCGGCCTGGTTGATGACGTTGGTGATGGCGTCTTGCATGGAACCTGTACGAAGAGGCGGTGGTTGGAGAGAAGGACCTCAGGCGAGGGCGCCGACGACGTAGTTAATCGACGCGCAGAGGGCGGCCACGTCCTCGGGGTCGATCCCGGGGAACATCGCGATACGCAACTGATTACGTCCCAGCTTGCGGTAGGGCTCAGTGTCAACAACACCGTTGGCTCGCAGGACCTTGGCAATCGCCGCAGCGTCAATTGCGTCATCAAAGTCGATGGTTCCAATGACGTGGCTGCGCTGTGAAGGTTCCTTCACGAACGGCGTCGCGAAGTCGCTCTGCTCGGCCCAGGTGTAGAGAATCTCGGCGGAGCGGTCACTGCGACCGGCCGAGAACTCCATTCCACCGTTCTCGTTAAACCACGAGATCTGGCTCGCCAACATGTGAATGGTTGCGAGCGCGGGGGTGTTGTAGGTCTGGTTGAGACGAGAGTTTTCGAGTGCAATACCGAGGTCAAAGAACGCGGGAGTCCACCGTCCCGAGGCCTTGAGCTCTTCGATCCGAGCGACAGCGGCGGGGGAGCAGAGCGCGATCCATAGACCACCATCCGAGGCGAATGACTTTTGTGGAGCGAAGTAGTAGCAGTCGAACTGCGAGGGGTCCACCCGCAGTCCACCGGCCGCTGAGGTGGCATCCACGGCGACAATACCGTCCGCTCCCTGCGGGCGACGAATTTCCATGGCGACACCGGTCGACGTCTCGTTGTGCGTGAGCGCGTAGAGGTCCACCGAGGCGTCCGCGACCGCCTGGGGGTGGGTGCCCGGTTCACTGGAGATCACGATGGGGTCTGCGAGGTGTGGGGCCTCCTTGACGGCCGTCGTGAACTTCGACGAGAACTCACCAAAGTTCAAATGCTGCGACTGTTGGCGGACGAGATGAAATGTCGCCGCATCCCAGAAACACGTCGTACCACCGTTGCCGAGAAGTACTTCGTAGCCCTCGGGTAGGGAGAAGAGAGCACGAAGTCCGTCGCGCACTTCACCCACCTTGTTTTTGACGGTGGCTTGGCGATGGGAGGTTCCCATGTACGTCGAGCCGTCGGCGAGCAGTGCGGCGAGCTGTTCGTGACGCACTTTTGAGGGGCCGGCACCAAAGCGACCGTCACGTGGGAGGAGCGAAGCGGGAATCTGGATGTCGGAGGGTTCGGCCATGCCTCTAAACTTAGGCGTTAAGAGAAGGGTTTCTACATGGGCGCGCGCGTCAGTCAGCTCCTCGCCGGATTGGCGCCGTCAGCCACCTTGGCCGTTGACGCCAAGGCGAAGGCTCTCAAGGCCGCTGGTGAACCCGTCATTGGCTATGGCGCCGGGGAGCCAAACTTCAACACCCCCGCCCACATCGTCGACGCGGCGATTGCCGCGGCAAAAGATCCCGCCAACCACAAGTACACACCAACGGCCGGTCTGGTGCAGTTACGCGAAGCCATTGCGGCGAAGACGCTGCGTGACTCGGGCCTTACGGTCAACCCCGCTCAGATTCTCGTCACCAACGGTGGGAAGCACGCGGTGGCGACCACGTTTATGACCTTGGTCGATCCGGGTGATGAAGTCTTGATTCCCGCCCCGTACTGGACGACGTATCCCGAAGCGGTGTATCTCGCTGGCGGCAAGCCCGTGGCGGTACCGACCAGCGAAGCGAACGGTTTTCGCGTCACGGTCGAAGAACTCGAGAAGTACCGCACACCAAAGACAAAGCTTCTCGTCTTCGTCTCGCCGTCGAACCCGACGGGCGCGGTCTGCACCCCCGAACAGGTCGCGGAGATTGGCCGTTGGGCGGCCGAGCACAACATTTGGGTGATGTGTGATGAAATCTACGAACACCTCGTCTACGGCGACGCTCGACACGTCTCGTTGCCCGTCGTCGCTCCAGAGATTGGCGACCGGTTCGTGGTCGTCAACGGTGTCGCCAAGACCTACGCGATGACGGGTTGGCGCATTGGTTGGATGATCGGCCCTAAGGACGTCATGGACGCGGCGATTAACTACCAGAGCCAAACGACGTCGAACATTTCGAACGTCGCTCAAGTGGCGTCGGCCGCCGCACTCAATGGGCCGCTCGATGACGTGGCCATGATGCGCGGCGCATTCGATCTACGTCGTCAAAAGATGGTCTCGATGCTGAACGATATTCCGGGGGTTTCGTGCGCAACTCCCGAAGGTGCCTTCTACTGCTTCCCAAACGTTACGGGCCTGCTCGGTCAATCACTCGGTGGCAAAGTGTCGACGACTTCGGCCGAGCTGGCCGAGCATCTCCTTGAGACAATCAAAATCGCCGTCGTACCCGGTGAGGCCTTTGGCGCCGCTGGGTACTTCCGACTCTCCTACGCCCTCGGAGACGACGACTTGGCAGAGGGCCTACTGCGCTTGCGCGACTTTGTCGCACGGGCCTAACGAAAGAGAGACCATGGCGCGAGTTCTTGTTACCGAAGAGATAGCTGAGTCGGGACTGGCGGCGCTGCGCGCCGCCGGACACGACGTGGATGTTCAACTCGGACTCACCCCCGAGCAGCTGTTGACGACTATTCCTGGCGCCCACGCACTCATCATTCGCTCCGCCACCCAGGTTGACGCCCCGACCCTCGAGGCCGGCAAGGACCTCGTAGTAGTCGGTCGCGCCGGAATTGGTCTCGACAACGTCGACGTCAATCGGGCGACCGAACTGGGCGTGATGGTGGTCAACGCACCTCAGTCAAATATCCTCTCGGCCGCCGAACAGACCATGGCACTATTGCTCAGCCAGGCGCGCAACGTGCCGCAGGCTCACTCGGCCCTGAAGAACGGGAAGTGGGAGCGTTCGAAGTGGGAAGGTGTCGAACTCTACGGCAAGACGCTCGGCGTTGTCGGCCTCGGCAAGATCGGTGCACTCGTCGCGCAGCGCGCTCTGGCCTTTGGCATGCGCCTCGTGGCCTACGACCCCTTTATCTCGGAGGACCGCGCCCGCATGATGGGTGTCGAGCTCATGAGTCTCGACGAACTCTTGGCTCAGTCCGACTTCATTACGGTGCATCTCCCGAAGAACAAAGAGACGACCAACCTCATTGACGCGGCCGCAATGAAAAAGTGCAAGCCCGGCGTGCGAATCGTCAACGTCGCCCGCGGTGGCATCGTCAATGAAGCCGACCTCGCTGCGGCCATCTCTGCGGGCCACGTGCAAGGTGCCGCCCTCGACGTCTTTGAAAAAGAACCGTGCACTGAATCGCCACTCTTTGAACTACCGAGCGTCGTCGTTGCCCCGCACCTTGGTGCATCGACCGCCGAAGCACAAGACAAGGCCGGCATCACCATCGCCGAGCAGGTGCAGTTGGCTCTCGCCGGCGACTTTGTGCCTTTCGCAGTGAATGTCTCGGCCGGAGCGGTCTCTGACGTGGTCCGGCCCTTTATGCCCTTGGCCGAACTCTTGGGCCGTTTCCTCGGTGGTCTGCTCGACGGCGAGCCGGCGGACCTCGAAGTTCTCTATCAGGGTGAACTCGCCGGAGCGGGAACCAAGATCTTGACTCTCTGCGCCCTGAAGGGTCTGTTCGTCTCGACGGGCCACGAATCGGCATCGTTCGTGAATGCTCCGCAGCTCGCGGCCGATCACAACGTCACCTTTGGGGAGTCCTCAGAGATCACCTCGCAGGAGTTTGTCAACCTCATTACCGTGCGATCTGGCGCCCACGAAGTCTCGGGCACCTTGGCCACAGTGGGAACCCGTGTGGAGCCTCGCATCGTGACGGTCGACGGACACTCAGTCGAGATTCCGCCGGCTCAGTCGATGTTGGTTGTGCGCAACGACGATCGACCCGGCATGATTGGTGTAGTCGGCTCGGCTCTCGGCGAAGCGGGAATCTCGATCACCTCCATGGCTGTCGGACCAAGTCCAGCCACGGGCACGGCCATGATGGTGCTCTCGACGGGCACTCCGACGCCGGCTGGGACCTTGGACGCTCTGCGTAACCACCAAGGCATTATCGATATTCACGCCATTTCGTTGAAGTAAGGGAGTCACTATGTGTCAACGTATTAACTGCAGCACCTGCGGCAAGCCAACGTGGTCGGGTTGCGGCCAGCACATTGAAGAGGCGCTGGCCGGTGTTCCAGAATCGGAGCGTTGTCAGTGTGCCGCGACGAAGAAGTCGGGTGGCTTTTTCTCGTCGCTGTTTCGTCGCTAGAGGCGACGTCCCAGGAACCACGCAAAGCGTTGTTCTGCCCCTGAGGGCGTCACGTGCACGCTGTGGCGTCGTTCGACAACGGCAAAGTTGTCGGCGAATTCCTCGGCAATTTGCTCAGGGCTACGACGTGCCACCACGAGACCTGAACATCGTTCCGGGCCGTCGAGGTCAAAGCAGGCGACCACGATGCCACCGCCAGGTCGAACTGCCGCCGCGGCCCGTTCTCGATACGTTGCTCGGTCGGCTTCATCTGTAAAGAAGTGCAAGACGGCTCGGTCGTGCCAGACATCGACCGTTGGCAAGGGGACAGTAAGGACATCGCCGGCAATGTAGTGAAGATCGGGATCAGGTGGCCCCAAGATCTCTAGTGACATGTCCAGGGCGTAGGCGGTGGCGCTGCCCGCTTCGCCAAAGACTTCGCTCAGTCGTAGATGTTGTCGACCCGCCCCCACGTCAAGAATGTCGCAGGGGGCGTGTGGGGCGACCAGCCGGATGGCTTCAATCGACTCCTGGAGCGAAGTGCGAAACCAGCTGCCGCGGTGGTCGGGGGCCGCGTAGACCTGGTTCCAGTGGTCCAGAGCTTCACTCACAACTCCATCGTGTCACGCGTAGGGTCTACTCTTCACCTATGGCCAGATTTCGCTTCGTAGCGCCCGTCACGATTGCCGTGGTCTTCTCGGTGACGTCGTTAGCTGCTGCCGCATCCACCGTTACTGACTACGGAGCCGGCTCACCCGTTG
>CAXBRG010000080.1:0-6131 GCA_963977995.1 uncultured bacterium
CCACCCGACATCACGACGTAGAGGGGGTCTTACGAGGTACGAGTAAGAGTGAGGTGATCGGATACGACCTCATCGTGGCCGCACCGCGCCCCGTCTCGATCTTGCTGGCCACCGGGACTGACGACGTTCAACGCACACTCGTCTTGGCGCACCAAGAGGCCGTGAAGTTGGCGCTGTCGTACTTGGAGGATCGAGCGATCGTCGTCCGAGAGCGCATCCGTGGCGAGGACCGCGAAGTCTCGGCCCCATTGGACGCTGCGGTTGCGTTCACCCACGGAGTGAACCGGGCCGGTGAACCTCATCTCCACGACCATGTACTAATTGGCTCGACGTCACGAACCGTTGGACGGGCCTTTGACCGCCGAGTCTTGACGGCTCACCTCCCAACCGCCGATGCTCTATACGTCGCACATCTTCGTCACGTCATGACAACAAGTGGGACGCCCATCTGGCGAACGTTTGATGGGCACATTCGTGTCGTCGGAGTTGATGAGGGAATGCTGGGGCTGTGGCCTGGTGGTCGTGGAATACGAGGGGCACGAGAAGAGAAGACCGACTGGACCCGAGACGCGATCATTGAAAAGTGGTCGTCCCGGTTATCGGACCTTATTCCGATTCACACGCACGTCGTTCCCGAGAGAGGGCGTTTGGTCGATGAACACTCCCTGGGTGCCACTCTTGAGTCGCGCCGCATTATTACGCGGCGACACCTCGTGGAGGCGTGGGCGCACGGTGCAACCTTCGGAGCCCCGATTGAGGAGCTAGCGACCTTGATTGCCACCTACTATCCCGCGCTCGAGCAAGACCGAGGATTATCGGAGCGCTCGGTGAGCCGCTCGGTGGCGATCCCGTGGGGCCTCATTCGTGAATCTGGGGCTCGACCACTCGACCTTGATGCGGCGCGTCTCTGGGTTCACCGGTCCCGTAATCGTGACGAACGCTCTCGCTCGAGATAGGGGCGAAATCGAGGGTCTCGATGCGCCGGTGTCAAAGCAATCCATCGCAACTCGTTTGTCTCGTCGATGCCCAGCCCAAATCCTCGGCGCCCGTTTGCGACTTGCGCAATCGACATCACCGTCTCGTGGGGTCGCGACCAACTAATTGACTGCATTCGGCCCTTGGGCGATGTGTTCCACGCCGCAACCTCTTCCCGGCGCCGTCCACTTAAGTCAGAGATCAATTGCAATGTTTGGCGATCAGCGATTCCGGGGAGAACGACCGTGGTGGGGAAGAGCGATAGGAATGCATCCCCACTCACTGGCCATCTGAGGCGCGCCTGGCTGAGGTCCTGCAAGCAAGCGAGCGTGGTGACTCCTTGACCACCACCTTCTGACACGATGCCCGCCAGACCAGGTAGTGGCGCCACGTTGGCTAACTCATCAAGGGCCAGCAGTAGCCGGTGGGATTGCGTCGGATCGTCATACGTCCGCTGCACCGCGGACTCGATGAGTCCGACCACCAGCGGTGCGCTCAAGGCTTGATGGCGACTCGGCGAGACGATATGAATGTGCGATCGCTCGCGCAGCGCTAGTTCCATGTCGACTCTTGGCCGACTCTCAAGTTGTCGAGCGGCGTCGGTGCGAAGTCCGGCGATAAGACCGGATGTCGACGACCAAATTCCGGACAGTTCTCTTTCGTCGGTGGTGAGAAGTCCATGCATCATGGCGACCGAGTGGTGGGAGTCGCCGTAGTGGTGTCGAAGGAATTCAAAGTGATCCTCCCCGCGTCGTGCCTCAACGGCGAGAGCGAAGGTGTGCATCGAGTCGCCTCGGAGCGCGCTGGAGTGCGTCATCGTCGCGATCAGAGCACCGGCTCGTTCGTCCCAGTGGTCTTCGCTCCGCCCGCCCCGGAGCTGGCGAGACGTCTCGGCCAGGCTCCGGGCGGTGTGAAGCGCCCCGTCCCAGGTCCGCGCGGCGTCCAGAACGGAAAATCCGATTTTTGTGACGCCCGCGATGTCGGGAAGTGTTCCCGACGGGTCGTAGAGGAGTTGCGGAACGTCACGCCGCGCCGGTGCGAGCGCAGTCACAACGTCACCCTTGGTTGACGTTGTGACAACGGCAGTATCGCTCATCAGGAGATTTGGAATGATGAACGCTGAGGTTTTTCCGCTCCTCGATGGCCCAAGAATGAGAACGGAGCGGCCAGGCGATGTCCGTGCGTCGCCACTCTGGCTGCGACCTAAATAGATCGAAAATTCCCTCACGGAGACACATCGGTCGTGGTGCGAAATGCTTGACATGAGGGCAAAAAAAGAGTCAAATTTATCTGTCCTTCTGCGGAGGAGGTGAACGGAGTGACACGCTCCTAAAAGAGCGTGGGCTTCGCTGCGACGCACTAGGACCGTGTACTGCGATTGGTCGCTTTACAACCGCGAGGTTGGATTGCACATGGTCGAGTCCACGAAGTCAATGCGGGTCCGTTTGACCAAGTCGGTCGAACCCAGGTTCCACGTTGATTCAACGTTGAGTCCCAAGGAGGGAACGTGGCTGCTGCTACGAAGAAGAAGGCTGCCCCTAAGAAGGCTGCCAAGAAGACGGCTAAGAAGGCCGTGAAGAAGGCTGCCCCTAAGAAGGCTGCGAAGAAGACGGCTAAGAAGGCCGCCAAGAAGGCTGCACCGAAGAAGGCTGCTAAGAAGGCTGCTAAGAAGACGGTGAAGAAGGCTGCTAAGAAGGCTGCTCCTAAGAAGGCCGCCAAGAAGACAGCCCGCAAGGCCACGAAGAAGGCTGCTAAGAAGTAGTTTCTTCGAATTTCCTTTTGGAAATCTGCAACCCGGGGACTGCAAAGTCCCCGGGTTGTGTCGTTTCCGCTACCGAAGATCCTCGACTTCGTCGATGTCAAACGCCCACGGTGAATCGGAGACCACGGAAAATTTCAGCTGGAGTCGCTCTGCTTCGGCGACGTGTCGTCGCAGCGAGTCCGGTCCGTAGTGAAATGCGAAATCAAGTCCGCTGGGCAGGGCGAGGACGTTGGTTCCCGTGCCGTGGTGGTCGCTAAACAGCGTGATGCCATCGTCGATGGCGGAACTACCGAGCCCCTGTGGATTGGCTAAGTCACCGTGAGCGATGATGACATAGTCCGTACCGGAGCTCACTGTTTGGTAGGCCTCGTGAACCCCGGCGTTCAGTCCTTCGGCGTGCTGCAACACGACTCGGGCACCGAGCGACACCGCCCACTCGCTCACGTCGTGATCGTTGGTCACGACCACGACGGACCGTGGATGTGCCGCCGTGACGACGGCAGTCGCGAGAGATCGGGCTAGTGCCGTGGCGGCCTCTTCACCCAAATGTTGGCGCAGCCGTCCCTTCGCCAGGGAAAAAGACTTGACCGGGATAAGGACTACGCACGATGGCGTCATTGAGGATCTGCGGTGACGACAAAGGTCGAAATTTCGTGCGGAGCCATGTCAAAGGAGTGTTCGAATGGTCGAAGCGCCTGGCCGCGGAGGTCAACGAGCCAGCCTCGCCGTCCCCGCACTTCCACTGTCGTGGGCCGTGGCGAAGGATTAAATACCCGCACCTCGAGTTGCCCTTCGACGCGCCGTACGGCCGATACCACGGCCCCCGCGACATCGAGGGCGCTGCCTTCGGTTTCGCGAGAGCCACCACCGGTCGACGCCACGCTCTCGAGCGGAGCGAGAACGTGGTCTGCGAGCAAATAGGGATCAACGTGCCCGTGGGTCAGCGCGTAGTGCAGCTCGAGAGGGCTCCCCACCATTTGGAGACCTTCCACGGGTGTGAGCGGACCGGCGGGAAGTGGGCGAAGCGACATGCCAATTCGCGACAGCATTCCCGTTGCTCGCAAGAGGGTGAGCGCCATCGCGTGCGCCCGACCGTCGTGCACCTCTACGAGTTCGTATTCGTTGATACCTTCGTGCGCGACGGTGAGGCCTCCGGCGGTAACAAATCTCCGGGAGGGGAAGGTGGGCAAGCCGAACTCTTCCGAGCGCCCTTCGGCGGTTAGCCCACGCGTCACCGTCGTGAAGGCGCATTCCGCCGTTGACGTTTCAGCGGCCTCCGGCAGAGGTAGGAGGACTCGCAGTCGGTGATCGCGGGCTACGTTGGTGAACGACGTGGTGACAAAGACTGTGTCATCGTTAGCGCGAATCTCCACCGTGGTCACTACTTGTTGCGTGACGTTGCCGGTGCGCGTATTTGAGGTTTCATCGATATGAGTCGGAATCTCGTAGTGCGACTCGATGCGCATCGAGCCCGTGAGTGGACCTTCGCTCATCGGTGTCACGGTGACCGACACCGGCGCATCAATAGCTGAGTCACCACCTGGTGGCGAATAGTTGTAGGAATCGCCGAGATCGCCTTCGTCGACTAGTTGGCCGTATCCCGAAATCCCATTCACGGAAAAGGTGCCGGTTGTCGGGTCAACCTCGACAGTGACCAAGCCGTTCCGCAGTTGCACGCCGTCCCTCACGACGGGGTGCTCTGGAGCGATAGGGCTGAACGGCTTCCAGCCAAATCCAGGAACGTCTGTCACGTGGCCCACAACGCGGCGAATTGCCGGTTGCACCAAGGAGAGTTCGATCTGGAGTTGCGGGTTGGCGCCCATCTTGCTGAGGAGTTCTTGGCGCACGATTGCGAGATCGACCCCCTTCTTCTCTCGCGGTCCAATGTGGACCGTGAGTTGGGCGATGGCCTCATCTCCCTCTAACGCCACGTGGTGGACCCACGCGGTGTCATCGATACGGTTGTCCTGAACGACCGAGAGAATGGTGTGCATCCCTGAAACGTCCAGCGTCATGGTGTCGGGGAGAACGACCCGCTCGCTGACCACCTGCATCTTGGCGGCATCAAACTCCGCTTCGTCGACGATGGCTTCCACGAGTCCCGAACGTGGTGTGGCGCTGGGATTCACAACGTAGACCCCGGCCGCAGGCAGTGAGTCGGCTAATGATTGCAAGGCTCGGTCGGCGAGGCCGACCGAAATGGCTCGGGCCTCGTTAAATCGATGGAGTACCGCGTCAACTGTTTCGTCGACGGAACAGGCACATATTGAGTCGTGGGCTGCGTTGCGAATCACCTCTCGCCACGCCACCCGAAGGAGGGCGTCTGGGTACTTCGCGGGTGGAATGAACAGTGCGGAATACGGCTCAGCACGTCGCTCGAGGTGGCGTTCGACCAGGGCCGTGGACTTTTTGACGTCAATTCGGTTGGAGAGGACTCCCATCAGAATGTTCGATCGATACCCCGAGCGAAGTTCACCAATCCACGTCTCGAGTCCTTCGCGTGGCGCCCTCGCAATGTGTTCAGCGAGTGACGTGACTTTGAAGTGAAAGTCGTCTTGGAGATCGTTCGCTTCGGACAAGACACGGCCGAGGTGAGCCTGTGGCATGAGGTGATCCGACCCGTTCATAAATAACAGATCATCGAAGAGAAATTCTCCAATGTCGTCAATGTGGTCAGCCACACGGCGAATCAGAGCCTTCGCGTCATCAGGCAGCGATGCGCCGTTACCGTAACCGGTGATCAAGTATTCGGCGCGAACACTGCTGCCATTCGGTGCCACCCAGTTGAATCCCGACTTCGTCACTGCACTCGGCACTCCCCGCCAGAGAACGGTGTCGGCAAAGCCCGCGAGTTGAAGAATTTGGGGCATCTGGGCAATGTGGCCAAACATGTCAGGCAGGTACCCGACACTCGTAACACCACCAAAAGCGGCCCCCTTCTCAATACCTAGTTGAAGATCACGAATAATGGTTTCGCCGGTAACGAGAAACTCGTCGACGAGGATGTACCACGGCCCCATTGCAACCCGACCGGAGGCCGCTAGTCGCCGGAGCCGGTCTTCCATCTCCGGACGAACTTCCAGATAATCATCGACAACAGCCATTTGGCCATCGAGCAGGTAGCGGGCGTACGCCGGATCGCTCTCTAGGAGTGGAATGAGGTGGTCGAGCAGATCGACGAGTTTGAGGCGAAATGTCTGAAATGGCTCGTACCACTCTCGATCCCAGTGGGTGTGCGGAACGACGTTGATGCGACGGGCGGTCATGAGCCAACTCTATTGCTCGCAGCGAGGTATCTAACGTGAGTGTGTGCACCCCGGCCCCACACTTTTACTCGAACAGCCCCGACTGCTCAGCGGACCCGTAGCCGGTATCGATGAAGTCGGTCGTGGCG
>CAXBRG010000081.1:0-6107 GCA_963977995.1 uncultured bacterium
AGCCGCCAGCACGGCACCGGAGATTCGGGTCACCCATGACATGACGCTCATCTGGGCGGCGGCATTCTGCGGCCCCATCCAGCGCAGGAACATGCACCACCTTTTACAAGGGCTCCCGTCGCGGGGGGCCGAGAGCAGGTGCCCAAACGACCGCGTCCGAGCGACGACGGGATCCAACTCGACCGCCCAACATTTCCAACGATCAATGAACGCATCCAGCGCACCAGTGATGTCCTCATCGGCGGGGTGAAGCTCGGACACGAACAAAGCCCCCACGCTCCCGGCTTCCCGCCACGATCGCGGCCCTTCACCCGACACTGGTGATCGGGGTTGGGGGCTACGCAGCGAGCGGTTCGGCCTTTGACGCAACATTTGCTCGCGGAGTGCGAGACGCAGTGAACGCGCTACGACAACAGAGTCCCTCGGCCCGGTACGTACTCTGGGGTACGAGTCCCCAGCTTCCACTCTCGGCACCCGTCTGTGTGACTGCTCGACGAACGAGCATCAATTCCTGTGGCGTTGACTTCCGCCGAGGCGACACATCCCCGCAATCATTTGGCGCCACGGTAAGTCGCGATCGTCGTGCCGCCGCGCTCGCCAAAGTGAGATTCGTCGCGGTCGATGCATTCTTTTGTGCCGCCGCGTGGTGTCCAGCCGTCGTGGATCACACACTGGTCTACGTCGATGAACGCCACGTCAGCGAGCGGTACTCCTTAAGCCTCGAACCGCTGGTGAGTTCGACGGTTAGTTCGGTTCTGAACTCGACAGACTCTGGACACTAAGAGCGGCCCGGGGACAGCCGCGGATGGCCAGTCGCGCGGATTGAACGAGTTCACTATGTGAACGAGCGAAAGTCTCGGTGGTCAGAATCGGATAGCCCCACTCGTCGAGAGTGATGAGCTCGGGTGCCAGTTCGGCGCAGTGTCCGAATCCGTCGCAGCGCACGGGGTCGACGCGCAATAGATAGCTCAGAGTCTTTCGTTTCATGCCCACTCCAGGGTTTCGGGGTGCGAACGATGGGGAATCGGGGCCGTCGTGCTCGTCGCTGCGTGGGCACAGGGCTGTCCCGCACCGTGACGTACGACGTCATCGGCAAAGGTTCGCAACGCACTGCGAACGAGCCGAATGACGCCGTCGGGGTGTCGACAGGCTCCGCGGCCCTCGATGGTCGTGCACCGTTCCTCGAGGCGTGCGAGCGCACTCCCACCATCTCGGCCCCGGCGCAACAGTTCGAAGTCGGCCGCGAGGGCGGGTAGCCCGAAGGCACACGGCCCACATTGACGAGCACTTTCCCGGGCCATGAACTCAACGATGCGGGCGGTTTCGGCCACGCCACAACTGTCGGGTGGCAATGCCACGATGACCCCGGCACCGATATTTGCTCCGACGCCGTGGAGTGAGTCGTTGTCACAGCCGCGATCGAGGTGGTGTCCCGCCAGCCACGTGCCCCCATAACCACCGAGTAGGACGGCGACCGGCTCAAAGGGTACGCCGGCGGCACGGAGCACCTCGCGCACGGGTGTGCCGTAGGGCACTTCGTTGACGACCGGTCGCCCGTGGCCGCTCACCGTGGTGACGACCGTCCCGGGTTGACGGCTGGTGCCCACGCTGCGAAACCAGTCCGCGCCACGCCGAGCAATGAGCGCCACGTTCGCGTGTGTTTCGGCGTTGTCAACCAGCACGCCCCGTCGACCGATCGTGAGGAGCGAGGGACGGTGTGGTCGATACTGCGGCAGGGTTTCGCCTTCGTCGAGCCAGTGGACTAACGCCGATTCTTCGCCGGCAACGTATCGACCTGGCGGCGTCATCAGTTCGAACGCCGGTTCTTGTAGACGCCGCCGTCCGCGCTCGGCGATGGCCGCCTTCATCGCGGCCACCGCTCGGGTGTGTTCGCGGGCGACGCAGACCACCACGTCATCGGCGCCCAGCATGTTGGCGAGCACCATCGCGCCGTCGAGAACCAAGTGGGGATTCTTCGAGAGCAGGGTGCGATCTTTGTGGGCCGCCGGCTCACCCTCCATAGCGTTGACGACCACGTATCCCACGCTGCGCTTTTGTTGACGCAGAAACTCCACTTTCAAGGACGTGGGGACACCCGCCCCGCCACGACCCGTGAGACCCGAGGCCTTCAGCTCCGCCGGCTCGAGGTGGAGACCTCGCGAGGGACCAAAGAGCGATTCGTGCTGAGCGAGGGAGAGTGGTGACTCGTGCGTTCCAGCGAGTACGCGAGGTTCGGCGTTCATCGGGAGGTCTTGCTTCCGCGCAGGGGCGAGTACGCCGTGCGTCCGGCCGCGCGTTCTGGTCGGGCCAGGATTCGCCACAGGCTCGCCACCACCACTGTCGCGAGGCACCCGTAGAGGGTGTAGAGGCACCACCGGGCGTGGGCGTCAGTTCCGACCGTATAGGCGTGGAGCGCCGAAGACGCGAAGGCGAGATACGAACCCCAGTGGACCGCCCGCCACGACGAAAACTTCAATCGCTCCTTCACGAGTGACGTCAGCCAGACCGCCAACATCACATCGAAGGCCGCCGTGCCAATGGCCACCGGTAGAGACTTGTACGGGCTGGTGAATGGCACCACGCTCGAAATCCAGCCGATGGGAACATACGTGTCGATCACCGTCGTAATGACGTGAATGCCGACGAAGATCATCGCGGTCATCGATAGCGAGCGATGTAGTTCATTGAGTTCAAATCGACCAATTCGCCGACCACCCACACGTGTGGAAACCAAGATGCCCGCGACACACACCAAGGTCAGAAAGACCAAGGAGATGACGCCCGTCGTTCGCGACGTGTACCAAAAATATGGTGACGTCAGTCCGCTCACGCACCCTCCCTCGGCCAACTGCCTACTGTCAGTATCTCGCCGTCGTGGCGCACCAGGCGACCAGCCCATCCGGACTGCCCGATGTGCCATGGGGCATCGTCGCTCCAGAGAATGGACGCCGTGGCGTACACGTTGGCCTCGAGACATGACGGGGCAGCGATACTGGCGGCCCGCCACACGCTCACCGCCGGAGCGTTGGTGCGAGGGTCGATGATGTGGTGGGCGGGGCCACGATCTGTCGCCCAGGTGCGAAGAGTTGTCGACGACGTGGCGACGCCGCCCGAGAGAACCGCAATCTGCGGGGCCGTGGGCTCTGGTCCGTCGGGGGCGACGCCAATAATCCACGGCGGACTGCCGTGAGTTGTACTCACCGCAACATCACCACCGATCTCGATCAGTACGTCGCTGTACGTTGACACTTCCGCGGCGATGAGATCCACAACGAGCGCCTTCGCACTCGCACCAAAGTCGAGGGGGCAACACGTGGTCAGGTACCGTTCGGCCGCCGTTACCTCCAGAGCGCCCATTCCGTGCGTGGGCCGGGTTGATTGCACGACCACCCCGTCGGGAATGTGGTCAAAGTCGCCGGCGTAGCCCCAGGCGCACAGTGCGTTCGCCACCGTCGGATCGCAGAGTCCCTCGGTGAGGTCGTAGGCGTACCGCGCAGCATCGAGGAAGCGAAAGAAGTCCTCACTCGCATCAGTGAGTTCACCGTCACGATTCAAGCGACTGATCTCCGACTCGGGGTTAAATCGATTCACGGCCGCGTCAGCCCGTTCAATCCACTGCCACAAGGTGGCCTCCGCGTGACTCGTCCACTGGTCGTCGGCAACGTGCAACGTGCCGCTCATGCCCCACACGGTGAAGCGCAAGGGCCCTACCAGCAGCCTTGAAAAGTCCCCGACGCGTTGGTGTAGCAGTGAGTCGTGGGAACGTGCACCGTCGTGGGCGGCACCCAGGCCGTCGTTGTCGTGTGCACCGTCGTGGAAGTGTGGGGGCGAGAGGTGGTGGTCGTGCTGTGCGAAGTTGTCGACGTTGTGTGCGGCGGCGTCGAGGTCGAGCTCACGCTGGGCGTGGTGGTCGATGTGGTCGGGATGCTCGTCGGGTGAGCAGCGGCGTGAGCCATCATGCCGACGCCCATCCCCGCGACACCTCCGGCACCGAGAACAAGGAACTGGGCGATGCGACGAGATCGGTTGAGCCGGCGGTTGCGAATATCACGAGCTACGCGTGGCATCAGACCTCCTTCTCGCTCGTCACGGGCAGGGTGATCACGAAGGAAGCACCACCACACGCCACGGAGTCTTCTACCGCAATTGTGCCACCCGCTTCGTGCACGACCTGGGCAACAATCGCGAGCCCGAGTCCGCTGCCGGGAAGCGAGCGGGCGGAGGGCGACCGCCAGAAGCGGTCAAAGATGCGGGGCTTTTCTTCCCGGGGCACGCCCGGGCCACTGTCGTCGACACGAATGACGCCCCGTTCGCAACTCACCCGAACCTCACCCCCAGTGGGCGTGAATTTGATGGCGTTGTTGAGCAGGTTGTTGACGGCCCGCATCATGCGGTTCTGCCGAACGGCGACCTCGGTGGGTTGACCGGCGAACTCGATGGAGATGGATTTGGTCCGAGCGTACGTTCGTGCAACGGCGACCGCATCCTCCACGAGTTCGTCGAGTCGAATCGTGACGATGTCCTCATCGGACTGTTCTCCGCGTGTCAGTTCACCGAGGTCGGTGACGAGAGACGACAGCTCGTTGATCTGCACCAACATGTCGGCCACAATCTGTTGGCGCTCAAGGTCATCGAGCGGTCCCGTGGAGGCGAGCACTTGCGAGTTCGTGCGGAGTGAGGTCAGGGGAGTGCGGAGTTCGTGACTCGCGTCCATGACCAGTTGGCGTTGCAGTCGCTGGCTTTCATCGACCGCACTCATCAGTCGATTAAAGGATTTTCGCAACTGTCCCAGCTCGTCGACACCCCCTTCGTTCACGCGCCGAGCAAGGTCTCGAGTCGCCGCAATCTCGTCAATTTCTCGATTAATCGATGCCAGGGGACGGAGGACCGCGGCGGCGGCGAGGTAGCCGAGACCCGTCGCCAAAACCAGTCCGAGCAGTGTGAGGAGAAGGAGCGAGACCGCGAGGACTTGGAGCTGATGGCGTTGACCCGTGATGTCCGTCATAAATACCTGGGCCGCGTTTTGCGCCAGCTGGCATTCACTCACTCCGCAGGGAATCTCGGTGCCGGCGGGGATGGGGATAACGAGCTCGCGGAGCGTGGCCCCGCCGGACTCCACGGTGATAAATCTGCTGTCGGACTGCTGTTCCGCAACCTGGAGAACGTCGTGGTCGACTGCGAAATGTCGACCGCTCAGCACCGTGCCGTCGGCGAGTACGAGTTCAAATCCCGCACCGGCGACACGGTCGGTGTCGCTCATCAGAGAGGTTGTTTGGGTCGCGGCGTGGATCAGGCTTTCGTCGACGGCCTGCATGACGGCGTGGCGTGCGACTAAGAGGGCGGCGCCACTGGCCACCGCCACGGCCACCGCCACGGCCACGGCCGTGGCCACCACCACCCGCGAGCGAAATCTCACGCGGTGCGCAAGGCGTATCCGACACCTCGGACGGTCTGCAACAGACGTGGCTCGTTGTTCTCCTCCAACTTGCGACGGAGGTACCCGATGTAGACGGCGAGGGAGTTGGTCGTCGAATCGAACTGGTAGCCCCATACGAGGTCCAAAATCTGGTCTCGTGTCAGAACTTGCCGGGGGTGGGTCATAAAGAGTTCAAGTAGATCAAATTCGATCCGCGTGAGGGCAATGGACCTCTCGCCGCGTGTTACTTCTCGGGTGGCTTGGTTGACGGTGAGGTCGTCAAAACGCAGAACTCCCTCATTCGTCTCGCGCGGGATGTGACGTCGGAGAAGGGCGCGGAGGCGGGCGAGTAGGGTCGCGGCGGGTTCGTCGGCCGGGGCTTGCGGCACGAGGCGGCCGGGGAAGGCGGCGTGGAGGATGGATTGGCGGAGTTCTCGGCTACTATGCAATATAGAAGCCAGCTCGCTTTCGACATCCTTCGTAGTCATCCAATCCTGCGCTATGGTAGATAGCGCGACCGCTAACTCTTTTTCGGGAGAAAGTGGAATAAGCATATCACGGACAACACCGCCGGTGATTTTTGGCATCGTACCTGCGGTCCCCGATGCGGAGGATCGCATATATTTTCGGCCCTGCGGTGAGTTTGCGACTCGCCAAATCCATTCCGACAGCAGTTGCGATGAACATCTGA
>CAXBRG010000082.1:0-6078 GCA_963977995.1 uncultured bacterium
GGTACTCGTAAACGGATAGTGAGGGAGATAGTCAAAGGCGTAGACCAGGAACATTCCTCCCACGAGCCACGGAGCCCAGTACAGAACGACGGCGGCCATCCCGTGACCGGTCAGGGCCAACAGAATTGTGCCACCGACGAGACCAAGATCAAAAACGATCTGTCCAAGTCGCTGGCGTGCAGTTCCCCAGCGGTGCCGCATCGTTAGGGCTCGGTAGTTGGCAACTGTTGAAACAAGCCAGAGAGGTAGCAAAAACCGGGGTTGCCGGGAAACCCAGTGGTCGGGATCACGCAATGGATCGTTGGTGTGGGCGTGATGATTCAAATGAGATAGACGAAAAACGGGGAAGGTGAAAGCGAGCATGGCAGCGGGAAGCCATCCGAGAGCATCGTTAAGTCTCCGGTTACGCGAATTGGCGCGATGCACGCTCTCATGAAGAACGGTGAAGCCGAGATAGTCAGCTATCGCATTGCTTGCCACGGAGGCCCACGTCGGAATGGCATGAGTCACATACCCGACCCATCCAAAGCTCCATCCACCGAGAGCGAAAAGAGCTACGTACAGCGTGGGGTTGAACCAGACAGTGCGATCAGGAACACCTCGCAGTTCGGGTTTTGGACCGAAACGCTTGAATTCAGTCTCGGTGAGGTGGTCGGAGCCGGCGGTAATGGTGGGCGACACATCGTCGTCGGAATCAGCCACTCGCAGATGTTAGTGCGACAATTTGATGCAATTCAGGCGTTGACATTCTGACCGCTTGTAAATTTTCTGCATTCCTACGCATCAGTTGTGCGACTCGCACAAGAATTTTCTAAAGTATTTGGTCAAAGCGAGCACAAAACAATCAGCGGCGAAGTGCGTGACTAGGAACGCAAACGTCTGCAGAAATCGCGCCCTGACAGGAACTGCATTGAAGCAACAACGCTCGACATGTGGGGTTGGGGCAATTCACGTAATTACTGGTTGGTTCACCACACGTTTCGCACGTGCTGAGTAGTCGTGAGCGCTCAGAAAAGACAACTGACTGCCTCTCATCAAAAACGTAGAGCGCTCCTTCCCAAAGGCTGTTGTCTTTTTTGGCTTCTCCATATCGCATAATCCCACCGGCAATCTGATAGACCTCGGAGAACCCTCGATTTTTCATTAGAACTGTCAGGATTTCGCACCGAATTCCACCGGTGCAGTATGTGATGATTGGTCGATCTTTGAGATTGTCGTACGTGCCACTCTCTAGTTCTCGAATGAAATCGTGCGTTGTTCGAATTCCCGGGACAACAGCATTCTTGAACCGGCCGATTACCGCCTCAAATTCGTTCCGACCGTCGAATAGGACAACCTCGTCACCACGTGTTGCAACGAGGTGATCGACTTCGTCGGGCGTGAGATGGATTCCTCCGTTGACGACCCCCGATGTGTCGACGACAATCTCCTGTGGCACCCCGAATGCCACTAACTCCTCACGCACTTTGATGGAGAGACGGGGGAAATCGTGGCCGGTACCGTCCGACCACTTAAAGTCGATGTTCTTAAAGGGGAGATATCGCTTCGTTGCGCGAATGTACTTTTTGATTTCGCGCAATCCCCCGCCAACGGTGCCGTTGATACCGTGCGGTGAAACGATGATCCGTCCCTGGAGGCCCAGGTTCTCACAGAGAACGCGCTGCCACTGATGAATCGCCTCGGGATCGGGGAGGGGCGTGAAGAGGTAGAACAGCAGAATCTTTGGCTCTATCACCCGGTCAGTGTAAACATTCAAAGTCACGCTCGACAGAAGTGTGAGAGTATCGGGGAGGACTCAGGGGGCACAATGTGGAGTTTTGAGGACGATGCGTCTCGCACCGTGACATCGCAGACGGGAGCGCTTGTTCACCACGATCACGAAGCGCAGAACCACGTACTGGCAACCAACTTCTACACAGTTCGTCCCGGAGTCTGGAACTTTGTGGGCAACGGGCTCTCCAACCAAACTTTTATCGAGGGGCCAGAGGGCATCATCGCCATCGATACCGGCGAATCAATCGAGGAGATGGCTGTTGCCCTCCGGCTCCTACGTGAGCACACGTCACTCCCGATTGCGGCGGTGATCTATACCCACTTTCACTACATCGAAGGAACGCGCGCCATCCTCAATGAAGGAAATCACGTGGTGCCACTACCCGTCTATGGGCATCCAAAGATCGCGGTCAATCGGATTCGCACCACGACCGAGATCGCCCCGGCCTATGTCCGCGGCATGGTTGAACAGTTTGCGATGTTTATGCCTCTCGAGGGGCCCGACGCGAATGTCAATATCGGCCTCGGATTCCACTTTCGTAACCCGGCGCACGCACCGTTCACACCGGGACACCTTCCCTGCACGCAGGAACTAGCCGATGGTGCGACCCTGACCGTTGCCGGTCTCGACGTTCAGGTGACCTACGCCCCGAGCGACGCCGACGACTCCGTCACGCTCTGGTTTCCACAACTCGATGTTGCCGTGCACAACGTCATCTGGCCCACCCTGTTCAACATCTTTGCGATTCGAGGTGAGGAGTACCGCGATCCCCAAACGTTGATTGCGGCCGTTGACCATCTCCTCACACTGTCGCCGGAGTACCTCGTCGGGACTCACGGTCCTCCGCTCACGGGGAGAGCCGACAATCTCGCACGGATGCGCCGTTACCGAGACTCTCTCGCCTTTCTCTGGGATCAGACCGTGCGGGGTATTAATAAGGGCTGGACGGCCGACGAGATTGCCGAGCGAGTCCGTCTACCGGAGCTCTTTCAGGTCGACTACCTAACCAGCGAACGGTACGGCGTGGCGGAGCACCACGTGCGTCAGATTCACAACGGGCTTCGTGGTTGGTTCGATGGTGACGAGTCGAAGCTTTTCCCGATGGCCCCCGACGCTCGTCACGCTCGTCTCATTGAAGAGCTCGGAGGGCGCGACGATGTTCGCCGTCGTGTCCAACGGGCAATCGACAACGACGATCTTCGATGGGCGACGGAACTGGCGACCTGGTTGGCACGAAGCGAAGGTGCTGAGGATCACGACCGGCAACTGCTGGCGAGTTGCCTACGGGTCATCGCCTCGCGCACGCCCTCGGCCAATATTCGCAACTGGTGCATTACCCGGGCACGCCATCTCGATGGCAGCGGGGATCTGAGCGCGATGTACCACCACCGTTTCAATGCCTGAGCGACCAGTTCCCTGTCGCACCGTGAACTTCTCAACACGCTGCGAGTCGTGGTTAACCCCGACCGGGCGCTCGGCGTCGACGCGCGCATCACCTTCATCATTGATGGCGACCGAGTACCAGTGCATATCCGTAACTGTGTTGCCGTCATCGACGATGCGGAGCCCGCAGCCACTATCACCATGACGAGAGACACTCTCAATAAGTTGGTGTCGAACAAGGTGGCGCTGTCAGCTGTTCTCGCCAGTGGCGAGGTCGCCATTGCGGGCGACCGCGACGTGGCGCTGACCGCCCTCGCGGTGTACGAAGTTGATGGATTTCACTCGTGACGCAGCTGCCTCGCCCAACGCCGCCGTACGCCGGGGTCATCGGCGACACCTTTGCATCCTCGACCGCGGCTCCCCTCGATGTCGTGACTCCGCCAACCGGCGCACCCAACGTCATTGTCATCCTGCTTGACGACGTGGGGTTTGGCACGTGCTCCACATTCGGTGGCCCAGTCCCAACCCCCGCTCTTGATCGCGTGGCGCGGCGCGGGCTGCGATACAACCAGTTCCACACGACCGCCCTCTGTTCCCCGACGCGCGCTGCCTTGATGACCGGGCGTAACCACCACACCGTGCATATGGGCCGTATCCCTGAGGGCGCCAACGTCTTTCCCGGTTACGACTCCATTATTCCGAACGAGGCGGGCACGGTCGCCCAGATACTGCGCGCCCACGGTTACTCGACCTCCGCCTTTGGCAAGTGGCACCTCACCCCGAGCTGGGAGCAGACACCCACGGGACCCTTTGACCGATGGCCGAGCGGCTTGGGTTTCGACAGCTTTTACGGCATCTTGGCTGCCGAGGCCAGCCAGTACGAGCCACCGATGTATCGCGATCACACGCCCGTCATGCCGTACGTTGATCGACCCGACTACCACATGACCGAAGACATCACCGACGAAGCCATCCGGTGGATGGAACTTCAGCGGGCCTCCAACCCCCATCGACCATTCTTTCTTTATTTCGCGACCGGAGCCATGCACTGCCCCCACCACGTCGCCCCCGAATGGAGCGACCGTTTCCGCGGCCACTTTGATCAAGGGTGGGACCAACTCCGTCGCGAAATCTACGAACGCCAACTCGCCTTGGGCGTCATTCCAGCCGGTACAACTCTCACGGAACGGCCCGATGAACTTCCTTCGTGGGACGAGTACCCCGATCGCTACAAGCCAGTAGCGAGTCGTCTCATGGAAGTCTTCGCCGGTTTTCTTGCCCACACCGACGCGCAAATCGGACGGCTCCTCGACGCGACCGAGAGTTTGGGAATCGATGACAACACCGTGGTGATGTACATCACGGGTGACAACGGGGCGTCTGGTGAAGGCACGATTCATGGTGCGTGGAGCGCTCCGAGCTTCCAAAACGGTATTCCCGAAGACCCCGAGTGGTTGCTTGAACACATTGACGACTTTGGAACGGCCCGATGCGAGAATCACTACAACGCTGGCTGGGCGTGGGCATTGGATTCACCGTTTCAGTGGATGAAGCAGGTCGCGAGCCACTTCGGCGGTACGCGGAACGCTATGGCTGTTCAGTGGCCCGCCGGCATTACCGACGCGGGCGGGCTCCGGCCCCAGTTTCACCACGTCATCGACGTCATGCCAACAATTCTCGACATTGTGGGCATCGAAGCACCGGATCAGTTATTCGGAATTCCTCAAATGCCGATTCAGGGCGTCTCGATGGCGTACTCCTTTACCGAGGAGTTAGCGGCGAGCCGACGTACAACGCAGTATTTCGAGATGTTAGGAAATCGAGCGCTCTACCACGACGGCTGGATTGCGTCGTGTTTCCACGGACGAATGCCCTGGGATCGGTTCGGGACGTACGAGTTCGACGGTCCAACTGAAAAGTGGGAGCTCTACAACATCGCGAATGATTTTTCTCAAGGACACGATCTCGCCGATGACTACCCCGAGAAGTTGGCGGAACTGCGAGCACTGTTTACCGACATTGGTTACGACAACAACGTGTTCCCCCTGAATGAGCCGGGCGCGATGTTCTCACTCGGCGTCATGCCACCAAGCAATCTCGGGGACCTCAAAGACATGACCTATACAACGGCTCACGTGCGCATGCCGGAACGCAGCGTCATCAATTTGAAGAACTGTTCGTTTCGAATTACCGCCACCGTCGAGACGATCACGGGCTCCTCGGGAGTGATTGTGGCTCAGGGCGGATCCATGGCGGGTTGGTCGCTGTACCTGGATACGTCGTCGCGGCCGACCTATCTCTACAACTGGTTCGGCCACGAACACTACGTAGCGGTCGGGCAACCACTCGCCCCCGGGTCACACCGCATCGTGGTGGAGTTTGCCTACGACGGCGGTCTCGGTGGTTCCGGTACCGCAGTTCTCTTCGTCGACGACGACGTCGTCGTGCGGGACTCGCTGAAGGTCCTGCTCGAGTCGCGCGGGTATTCCGTCGAGGACTACGCATCGGGCAGGGACTTCCTGTCCCGCCGCAACGGAAATGCGGCATGCCTCGTGCTCGACAATCACATGCCGGAGATGACCGGGCTCCAGCTCGCCGCCCGCATCGCGGCCGAGCGGCCCGGCCTCAAGGTGATCCTGGCCACGGGCTACGCCGATCTCGGCCCCGACGAGGCCGCGAGCCTGCCGCGGCTCGCCAAGCCCTACGACCAGGCGGCGCTCGCCCGGATGATCGAGGCGGTGCTGCGCGGGACGGCCGGCGACGGGACGGTGGTGCCGTTTCCGAGGAGTGCCTGACCCCGGAGGATCCGCCGCGGAGCCCCGGCAGGGCGGCCGGTGCCTGTGCCGGGAGCCGGCGCCTACGGGTTGTCCGTCTCGGGCGCCCCGGCGCCCTTGCGATGCGCCGCCTCCTCCTCGGCCCTC
>CAXBRG010000083.1:0-6023 GCA_963977995.1 uncultured bacterium
GGCGTCGTCGAAGCCTTGACGGACGCCCTGTCCGGCCCGGCGTGAGAGCTGGTCAGGTTCAAACAACATCCAGTAGGCGTTGCGAGCGTGCTTACGCGAACGGTTGTCAAAGACGCTCGCGAGAACTTCGGGGTCGCTGGCTTCGTCTTCGTGAACGAAGACTTCCAAGATCGGCGTATTCGTCAACAGCTGGGCCATCATGATGCCCTGGCTCGCTTCATGGGCGCACTGCTTGTCAATCGGTTCTTTGCCGGGCATTCCGAGAGCGACCACAATGGAACAGCCGTCGCGTTCGATCATGTTCTTTGCGGCGACGGCCAGGTCTTTGAATCCGGGCACTGTGGCGGCGATCACGTGAAAGGTTTCCCCATGACCGGGGCATTCTGCCAGTTCGGCTCGGGCCGCTCCGCCCATGTCGTAACGCGCAAACATCGTGTCAACGACGCCGATGCGAATTGGCTTTGGCGACTTCTTCTTCTTACCCACGCTCAAATCTTAGGAGCGTTCCTGTACGCCACCCTCCGGAACGTGGCGGTGGCGGTGTAGATTTTTCCGACTCGCTCGCTATGCACGAACCCACCTCTCTCCCGACTCCGAGCTCGCGGTGGGGCCGTGTTCGCTACGCCCACGACACCCTGCTCCGCTTGGTGATGCTCGACCGGACGGGCTACTTCGCGCGGCACCGTGTTGAGACAGAACTCCGCGCCACAGCGGGACGAAAAGCGGCCCTGGCGCAGCGGGTCGCACCTCTGCACTCTCTGCGCTACCGGATCGCCATGCGCCTCGTGGTCGACCTCCTGCGGCTCGAGATTGCGCTGTCGGCTCGCCGTTCACCGTCGTCGCGACGCCGCCGTGTCGTCCAACACGTGACAGCGGTGCAATCGGACGGTCGGACACTCCAGTTCGACGTTCCTCCAGATTCTCGTATCGCTGTCGTCATCCCGGTGTACAACAATTGGGCGCTGACGGCGAACTGTCTTCGTTCCCTGATGATGACGTCGAACCACGTGCCGTATCGAGTGATTGTGGTGGACGACGGCTCGTCTGATGGCACGGCTGAGGAGTTATCACAGATTCCGGGCATCACCGTCGTGAGTGACGGTGAAAATCACGGATTTTTGCGCGCCGTACACGCGGGGGTCGCCGCGTCGGACGAAGAGTTCGTCGTTTTATTAAATAACGACACCATTGTCACCGATGGCTGGCTCGACGCGTTGTTGCTGACGGCGGCGGATCCAACGGTCGGTGTGGTGGGTTCGATGCTGCTGTATCCCGATGGCATGCTGCAAGAGGCCGGGTCGCTGATCTTCTCTGATGGTCGGGGTATCAACTTCGGGAAGGGCGATATTCCGGCACGGGCCTGGTATCAGTTCCCACGAGAGGTGGACTACTGCAGCGGCGCCTCACTCTTGATCCGCCGAACGGCCTGGGACGCGGTCGGTGGTTTCGATTTGGCGTTCGCTCCGGCGTACTACGAAGAGACCGATCTCGCCTTTGCGGTGCGGCACCACGGTTTTCGAGTGATGTACCAACCACGATCCGTGGTCTTTCACCTCGAAGGAGAGACCTACGGTCGATCGGAAAATCCCGAGCGCACGGCGATGCTCGAAAGAAACAAGGCTCGGCTGGTGGAGAAGTGGGGAGCCGAACTGCAACACCACCTCCCGCCGGCTGTTCGTAATCGGGCGGGTGCGGCGTGGCGATCGTCGCGTGGACGCGTGATGATCGTGGATACCAATATTCCCGAGACGGATAAGGACTCGGGTTCGATTCGCATGTTCGAGATTGTGAAAGTTCTTCGCGATCTGGGTTACGCGGTCACCTTTCTGTCGTTCAAGCAGCCGCCCGTCGAACCGTACGCCTCACAGATGCGCGATCTCGGGGTCGAAGTGCTCGACGGCCGCGTGGCGTACGCCGAAGAGTTGGGGCGCCTGGGCGAGTTTCTCAAAGTCGTCATTTTGTCTCGACCCGTGGTGGGCGAAAGCCTCGAGCCCATCGTTCGACGCCTCGCCCCGCAGGCGAAAATTATCTACGACACTGTCGATTTGCACTACGTACGCGAAGCCCGCCGTGCCGAACTCGAAGGTCGTGAGGACGTTCGGCGCGAGGCGGCGCGGTTCGAAGACATCGAGCTGGGTCTCGTTCGGCGCTGTGACGCCACGCTGGTCGTGACGGGGGTCGAACAGCGGATTCTCGAAGCGGCCGTTCCGTCCGCCGTGATCCGTGAAGTGTCGAACGTCCACTCACCGGTGGCTCGCGTGGGCGACTTCTCCGCCCGCAAGAACATCTTGTTCGTGGGGAACTTTAATCACCTACCGAATCGCGACGCCGTGGAGTGGTTCGTACACGACATCTTTCCCACGGTGCGCGCAGCCCTTCCCGACGTGCGCTTCACCATTGTGGGCAGCCATATGCCCGACGAGATCGCCCGTCTCAGCGCCCCGGGCGTGGACGCCGTGGGGTGGGTGCAAGATCTCGTTCCGCTCTATCACGAGACGCGCATTGTGGTCGCCCCCTTGCGCTACGGCGCGGGTATCAAGGGCAAGTTGGGTGAGAGTGCGGTTCACGGAGTGCCCTTCGTCTGCACGTCCATCGCGACTGAGGGCACGTTGATGGAGCATGGTCGCGACTGTCTGAACGCCGACACGGCCACTGACTTTGCGCGCGAAGTGATCCGCCTGTACTCCGACGCAGAGCTCTGGGAGACATTGAGCCGAAACGTTCAGGGTGCCATTGAACAACAGTGCGCGCCATCGGTTGCGGCGGCTCGCTTTGAGGAGCTCTTTCGACTACTTAATGTGTGGTAGGTCGGCCGGAACCACTTGCTCAAAGGTCGGCTTACGTCGCGCTCCCAGTGCGGCAGCGAGAACGATGAGAACGCCGGGCTGAAGAGGTATCCAGTAGCGAAAACCTGGCAGCGTGCCTAACGCGACACTGAGGAAACCGGTGGCGAGTAATAGGACGGCCACGACGACGACGTGATTCAACGACCACTTACCCCGTCGCCAGATCAACCAGACGAGCCCTCGGAGCAGTCCCAGGGCGGCGGCGCTCCAGAAGAAGATCTGAGGGAGATAGATCGTCGTCTCGATGGTGTGAAGAAACACCACTGGCGCGGCGGCCCGCTTCTTTTCTCCCTGGAACCACTCCTGATGACCCGGATAGTGCTTCATCACATTGCGTGTGAACCACTGAGAACCATTGTGATAGAGGTACGCCGGTTCAACCGGTTTCTCTGTTAACTGCCACGCGATGGAACGGTAAATCTCGTGCAGCACTTCGCCCTGATTTTTTCGCATCTCGGCCTGAGTGATGCGCGCGAGAGTCTTCGATGTTCGCCGCAAACCCGGCACGTCGTTCAAGATCTCCCGGACGGGTCCGGGTGACCACAGGACGTTGGTCGAGATTCCCGGAATCGTTCCGGGGGGTTTTTCGCAGACCTGCAGAATGGCTCGCTTGACGAGTCCCCGATGCTCCGCCGCGAGGGAGCACGGGACGATATGACCCCATCGCGTGAGCAGAACGACGCCCTGGGCGGGCGTCGGGGAGGTGGTGCCGTAGTACTGGTGGTAGCGCTCCTGCAGGCTCCACATGGGCAGAACCGTCAGCACAATGCTTAGGGGCGCCACGAGGACCATCTGGCGCCAGGTTCGTACGCGCCGCCAGTCTCGGCGATACCGCCACATGTACTGAAGACCGAGGTAACTAATCGCCGCCACGGCGAAGAGCTGTACCGCCGGACGAATAGCGGCCGCGGTACCGAACGAGATCGCCGCCACCAAGAACCACCAGGGACTGTGCTTCTCGGGGTAGGGCTTGATCATTCGCGCGGCCGCTGCCAAACCCAGAACGACGAAGAAGGTCGTGCCACATTCGGTCAGAAACGCCCGTTCGGAGAACACTTCGAGCGCGGACATGGAGAAGTAGATCGCGACGGGAACCGCGACGAGGCGGATGGCGACACCGCGCAGCGCGACGTACATAGCGACGGCCATGACTACACCGGCCATCTGTTGAAGGTGCCCAACGGCAATCTCGTTGAAGTGGTGATTGGTGCCGTAGCGCCACAAGGTCTCAATGAACGGCGAGTGGAACGGGTCGGGGGCCACCGTGTGGTCGTGGGAGATATTGATGTAGTCCCACGAATCGGCGAAGTAGACGAATCCCGGAGTGGTTTTCATGAGGTGTCCGCGCCACCACCACGACCACCAGCCGACCCCCGCAGCGCACACCAGATCCCATCGGATGCGCCGCCACGTATCGGTCTTGATGCGGAAGATGCGCCCGCCCCTCATTCGTTCCACGCTAGTTCAGGTGGTGGCGCGGTCCTCAGTGTGCGCTCCCGTGCACGGGGGAGGTATTAGCGTTTCGCTATGCCCACGACGCCTCGTCATCTGATTTTCCACGTTGGGACCCATAAGACGGGCACCACCTCCATCCAGACGATGATGCAAGACAACCGTGACTACTTCCTCGAACAGGGCATTCTTTTCCCCCGCGCCGGCCAAGTACGAAACGGCGGGCAACACAACATCGCCTGGGAGCTCAACGGTGACGAAGGTTTCGATCCGACCCTCGGAACTCTGCGAGATCTAGAGGCCGAAATCTTGGACTCACCGGTTCCCGACACGCTGCTCACGAGCGAGGACTTTGAGTTTTGGTACGACGCTCCGGACAAGCTCCACCAGATTGCCGACGTAGCGCAACGGGTCGGGGCCACTGTCGACGTGGTGCTCGTTCTTCGACCCGTGCGCGACTACGTGGAGAGTCTCTTTAAGGAACTGCTCAAGCACGGACTCACGCAGACGCGCGAAGAGTTTGTGGCGCAGTTGGTGCGTGACGGACACTATGAGTTTCGGGAGCGTACGTATCGATTCGACTATCCCGCGATGGTGCGCGGCTTTTCCGATGTTTTTGGAGCCGATCGGGTGTGGGTCGTCAAGTACAACATTGTGGAGTCGAACCAGCCGTTCTTCGACGTGGTCGGTCGCCTCGTCGGCCGTTCGGTGCGAAGCATTCCCAACTGGGGAAGAAAAAATCAGCGCAACGGCACCGCCCGAGCGACTGTGCGCCATCCGATCTCGGCCGTGCGACGACTTCGCGAACCGGGCAAGCTCAAACCTCATGAAGCGTCGGCCCTCGCCAAGCTGTTTCCTGCCGAACTCAATAGCCTCATTCGTCTCCCCTAAGGGAGAACGTTGGGCCAGAGAGTGACGTCGCGTTGGGTCACTCCCGGCGAACCGGCGATCTCGGTGAAGAGACGGACCGCACAGTCACGCTGCAGGCCGTACTCCGTCGCCACGAAGTAGACGTCGGGGAGTGGTCGTAGCTGTTCGCGGGCCGCACTCACGACGGCCGGATCGCTGAGTGGATCGAGTCCACTGTCACAGAGGCGTAGGGCGTCACGAATGGGATTTGCGGCGGTGACCTGCGGTCCGGCGGCTCCGGCCACCAAGCGGTAGTGCATGTCGTTGATCGCCTGCCACATCATCGGGAGGGGACTGCCGTTTTGGGCAATGGGGTACGTCACGACGGTGGCGTCACGCGGGAGGACGGACGTGGCGTCGTGGACAAACCATTCGGGTACGGCCTGGGGGAGCGCGGGCATGGGCCAGCGGGGGATCAGCAGAGTTCCACCAAATATCGTCATCGCGAGGATCACACCGAAGAGTCGCCGGCCACGAGGCTGGCGACTGTTCCTCTGGACTCGTTCGATACCTAGTCCGATGAGAATTGCTACACAGAACCAGACGTAGAGGCTCCAGCGACCCGCGATGGAACTTTCGAAGAGGGGGAGTCGTCGCACGATCGTGAAGGGGAGTGGCAGGTGCGTGTTCCAGCCGTTGATGCGGAGAGTGTCGCCCATGGAGAGCACCAGCGCGACGAGTCCCGTGATGAAGAGTGCGCGAATACGAATATCGCGGCCGTACCGCCGCACGAAGAAATACAGAATGAGGAGAAGCGGGACAGGAACGAGCGGCGGTCGACCGCAGCAGCGGTCTCATCAGGGGGGAGCGTCATGC
>CAXBRG010000084.1:0-6002 GCA_963977995.1 uncultured bacterium
ACATCTCGGTAACGGGTTCGTCGCCCGCGAGTCTTCCGCGTCGAGTGACGTTCGATGGAGTGAACAAGCGTCTCGTCCTGCAGTAGAACGATGACTACATGCCGCGGACGGAACCTTCCGTCCGCGGCATCTGTCGTTGCAACTGCGATGGAGTAGTTAGGGTGATGCGGATGAAGGTCGTCATTGCCTCAGCTCGTTATCGACCCTCACTCGGTGGCGTTGAAACCCACGCACGGGAAGTAGCGACGCGGCTGTCTCATCACTTTGACGTGGTGGTCGTCACCTCGAACCCGGGCGGGAAACTCCCAGCGACGGAAGTGCTCGATGGCGTACCGATACGACGCGTGACGACGTGGCCCTCTGGCGGAGATCCGTTCATACCGTGGGGCTGGTCCCGCACGCTACGAGAGGTACGCCCTGACGTCGTCGTGATTGATGGTTATCAATCTGTGATTTCGGCTCGAGCGCTCGTGTACGCCACCCGACATCAGATCCCTACCATTGTCGTTTTTCATGAGGGTGCCAATCCCAATCCTCTACGGCAGGCTCTCTATCCCATGCAGCGTCGAATCTTGGGTCGATGGTTTCGCCGCGCCCGCTATACGGTCGCTACGGCACCCCACGAAATGGATGTGTACCAGCACGAACTTCAGCTGACAACTTTGATGTATATCCCGAACGGCGCAGATCTTCCACCGGTTGCACAGCCACCAACACAACAGCCCTGGAAGATCGTGTCGCTTGGTCGCCTTGAACGACAAAAGCGACATCATCTCGTCATCGAGGCGTTAGCGGAGTTACGAACCGACGGTCGGCCGTGGAGTCTCACCATTATCGGATTAGGGGAAGAGAAGAAGAATCTTCTCGAATTAGCAGAACAGTGTGGTGTTGCCGACGTCGTTACGGTGACAGCTTTTGATGGTTCCGACCGTGAGGCGATGACGGCGGAACTTCTCTCCGCGCGCCTCGTTATTGCCCCTAGCACCTACGAGACTCACCCGATGGCAGTTGTGGAGGCTGCTCTGCTGGGCTGCCACGTCGTTGTGCCGCGCGAGGGAAATCCCGGCGTCGTCGGACTGGTGGACCGAGGAATCGCCGAGGCCATCACAACCGAGTCGGGCGGTGAAATCGCCCGAGAACTTCGTGCGGCGGCACAGAGAGATTTTCGTGCCAACCGCAACGAGCTCTCATCGTGGGACGATTGTGCCAATCAGTTCCGTAGGCTGATTGATGACATCGGCGCAGGAAGGGTTTAGTACGTGCAGCACCTCAACATTGATGTTCGTGCCGCGCTAGGACTACAGCCCAGCGATATTGCCGTTTCGCTCGTCGTGCCGACGCACAACGAAGCACGTGGTCTGCGTCGGTTACTTCCCGCAGTCCCGTCCGTCGTTGACGAGATCATCATTGTTGATTGGGCGAGTACCGACGACACGAAAGACGTGGTGTCGTACATTCGACCCGACGCACTACTCGTGGAGCAGACCGGTCGCGGCAAGGGTTCGGCCATCAAACAAGGATTAGCCCTGGCCAAGGGTCACATTCTGATTACGTGCGATGGAGACGGATCAATGGACCCCCTCGACATGCTGGACGCGCTCAACATGCTCCTGGGCGAAGAGTTCGATTTCGTGAAGGGAAGTCGGTGCAAGCCGGGTGGCGGTTCATCAGACTTCACGCGGTGGCGGGCATTTGGCAACAACGTTCTGACCTGGTGTGCGAATCAGATCGCTGACATGTCGTGGACGGATATCACCTACGGCTTCAACGCGTATCACCGCCGTGTGTTGCCAGTTACCGAAGGACTCGCCGACGGTTTTGAATTTGAAATCCAGCTCGCGGCCCGTCTTTCACGTTCCGATTTCAAGATCGGTGAGTTCACGTCGTGGGAGTCGCCTCGAGTGGGCGGGGAGTCAAAACTGAACTCGGTACGCGACGGACTACGAATTTTGCGCGTTCTGTGGCACGAACGTCAACGCCCCTAGTTAGTGTGCTGCCGAATTTCTTAATCGTGAAACCACCCACCCAGCCAGGGTGGTAGAGAAACCTCCGACCAGACAAATGACTCGGCCGAACCGGAGCGTAATCAGCGAGCCCAGAACACCGGTGGTGAGGTAACGAACGCAGTAGTCCAACTCACGCATCAGAGTTCCCCGACCGTGGCGTTCACTCGTTGAGCCTTTGGCAATTCCCTCTACCCAGCAACGGCGGAAGAAGTACTTCAATGTTTGACGCGCCGGCGAAACTTCGTGGAGGACTTCAGATAGTGGTGCGTACACCGTGCGCGTGCCGGGAGATGCGGCGCGGATGCGAAAACAGAGATCCGTCTCGTCGTTGTTGTAGGTGAACCCCAGGTCGAATCCGCCAACCTTTTCCAGCAACTCTCGTCGAATGGCCATCGACGCACCAATTGGATTTCGAATATCGTTCGCATCGGAGCCAAAGCCACGCCACGTTGCCCCCATAACCCAGTAGTACTCCGGGGGGAGCCAGCGGGGCGCACCCTTCGCCCCCACCCATACGGGTGTCACGAGGCCCGCCACGACACCCACAGTGTCATCGGCAAAAGGTCGAACAATTTCTTCGAGCCACTGTGTTTGCGGTGCGGCGTCATCGTCGAGAAAGACCACGACGTCCCCTCGGGAGTGTGCGATGCCGACGTTGCGGGCACTCCCAATACCGGACGGCCCCTCGTTTTCCAAGGCGACGGTCAGTGAGGGGAACCGGGGGACGAGTTCGGCCGTAAAGCGAGCCGCAAGTGCGGAATTATGGTCCACGGCGAGAATCACATCGCGTGGTTGATGTGTTTGCTGACTAACGCCTTCGAGTGCTCGAACAATCGAATCCCAGCGGTCTTCGGTATAGGCACAGATAACCACGGAGGCACTTACGAGATTAGACAGTGTCATGTGGATCCTCACTGGGGCGGATACGTGTTTTTCTGCCCTTGGAACTAAAAGAATTAACCTTCGCCCACTAGGATTTTACCGTGCACGAGCGAATTCAGGGGATCGAAGGACTTCGCGTTGTCGCGATGATCCTGGTGGCCTCCTGGCTGAGTGGTATCGGACCCTTCACGGGTGGCTTCGTGGGCCTCGACGTGGGGTTCGTCATCGCAGGTTTTTTCGCGTCACGTCACATTACGGAGCGCTCGGATCTTCCGATTCGGGCCTTCTTCGTCGATGTCATCGCGTACCGACTCCGTCGAGTGGTGCCCCTCACGGCGTTGGTGTCCATCTTGACGGGTGGCTTCATCATCGTTGTCTACGGCTACAGCCATTTGGACTCGTTCATGTCCACGGCCCGTTCAGTCATTCTCTTTTACACAAATTTTCAACTCGATTCCGGCAGAGGGCATCCAGTATCGACTGCCATGTCCGCGAGTCCGTTCTCCCAATTTTGGACTATCAGTCTGCTACAGCAGTGCATCGTGGTGTGGGCGGCGATCTACTACTACGTCCGTCAGCGAGCATCGGAAAAAACTACGCGAACAATCTTCTGGATTGCCATGGCTCTCGCCATTCTGGCTGCCGGCGAAGCTCACTACTACTCCGTGGTGTCAAGTGTCATGGCCTTCGCCGTTGGTGCGATGTACTCGTGGTACCACGACCGCAATGAAGCTCAGGTGACATTGGTCCACGACGCTTTGGCATCGCTGGGACTCTTCATCATTCTCTTCGCGTCCATCAAACTTCATTCCGGCGTGCACTACAACGGGTTGTTGGGTGTCGCCATCGCCCTCTCAACCGTGGCCATCATCGCCGCGTGGGCACCGGATGGCGCTGGTCGGCTGGAGAGAATTTTTGAGTTTCGACCACTCTCGTTCCTCGGTCGCTATACGTTTGCTTTCTATCTGTGGTTCATCCCGGGTCTTATTGTTCTGGCGAACGCTCGCCACGAAGCGCTCTCGACGTCGTGGCGAGCCCTCGTCCTCCTCGGTGCCGCTGTACTCGCCGTTCTCAGTCATCACTTCATCGAAGTCCCGGTTTTAAAGTGGCTCGACCCCGACGACGACCGAGTCCGCGATGAGCTGGATTTCAAAATCACGTATCGGGGTACCGGAATCCTCATGACCGTGACAGTCTTGTTTTCCTTCGGTTTTGCCAACATGTCGCACTACAAGCCCGTCACAGCATTTCGTGCTCCACCACCGACGGCACTGGAACTGGCGTTCCCGACCTATCTGGATCCCGCGTTCTATCCCGATAAGGCGGAACTACGCGACACACTCTCGAAGGTCGTTCGTGAGGGTTCCAACGTCAAGGTTTCGGGTTACTTGCCGGGAGCCTCAAATCTCGACAAGGACGCTGACTCGAAGGCATTCTGGGACTGCACTGCTCGAGGCAATGACACCACTGCGCGAGTGTGTCGTGTCGGGGACATCAAGGGTCGTTCGCGCATCCTGGTAATTGGTGACGGTCGAGCCGCGGCACTCGCCGCCAGTCTGCAACCCCTCGCGGCGCGTGAGCATGCTCAGATGTACGTGACCGCTCGTCACGGTTGTCGCAATAACACGGCCTACGACACCACCGACAATGCGCGCACGGCGGCCTGTCGTGAGTGGCGAGGTAACGCCCTCTCCGTCATCCCTCAGGTTCAACCCGACGTCATCGTGCTGAGTTTTGTAGAAAGAAATCCGCGTAGTGGCGTCGCTACCGACGCCGAGTGGGAACGTGGACTACGCGGATTTGTTCGCGAACTGTCCGACCTCGCCGGTGATGTCCCCGTCGTTGATGTTGGCGGATGGCCCTCACGTAAGACGTCCCCCGTTGAGTGTCTCAAGGGCAACGTCACACTGAGCAAGTGTGGAACCCCCCTGTCGGTGGCGATCAATGTGTCGCGCCAAGAAACGCGGCGAGACATCGTCAAGGCGCATGGCTTCCGCTTCATCAGCATGACAAAGTACTTCTGTATGAATAAGACGTGTCCGGCCATAGTTGGCGGGGTGGCGACGATGGCCAATCGGGGTGCGCCATCACAGTCGTATATGCGCTACATCACCCGTGCCGTTGAACCGGAGTTAGCAAAAATTACAAGTCTCGCCCGTGCACACCATCGCACCGCAAGCAAGTCTCCACCGAAATAGATAAGAAAGCTCAGTCATGATTACTCGTCCCCCCACGACGTCAAATCCCCGCAACATTGCCGTGATCGGCGCCGGTTATGTCGGCATTCCGACAGCCGTGACGTTGGCCGTTATCGGCCACCGTGTTGTCCTGGCTGAACGCGATGCGTCACGTCTGGCGATGTTGCAAGCCGGTCGCTCGCCCATTCACGAGCCGGGTCTCGAACCCTTACTGCAAGAGTGCCTCCGCGACGGTTCGCTGGTCTGTGTCGAGAGCGCCGTGACGGCGGTGGCTGACGCTCACGTGACTTTTCTGTGCGTTCCCACACCGCAAGATGATGACGGATCGGCCGATCTGTCCTACGTGGTCTCGACCGCCCACGAAATTTCCGATGCACTGCAGCCCGGTTCAATTGTCGTCAATAAATCGACGGTTCCGGTTGGTACGGCGCAACTCGTGGAGCGCACGCTCGGTCGCAGCGACATTGCGGTGGTGTCGAACCCCGAGTTTCTTCGCGAGGGCACCGCGGTAGCCGACTCGTTCCATCCCGACCGCGTGGTGGTGGGCTCGCACGATGTGGCGAAAGGCCGCGAAGTTTCCGACCTCTTTGCCTCGACGGGTGCTGCGGTGGTTTTGACGACCACGGCGACGGCAGAAACAATCAAGTACGCCTCGAATGCCTTCCTCGCTGTCAAGTTGAGCTTCATCAACGCCATGGCGGGGTTTTGCGAGTCGGTGGGAGCCGATGTTCGTGATCTGGTGGTGGGCCTCGGATTTGATCCGCGCATTGGCCGTCACTATCTCAATGTCGGCCCCGGCTGGGGCGGATCGTGTTTGCCGAAAGATACCGCGGCGCTCCTGCACATGAGTGAGTCGAACGGGTTTGACTTTGAACTGCTACGCGGCGCGATTAATACGAACGAGAGTCAGCTACAG
>CAXBRG010000085.1:0-5871 GCA_963977995.1 uncultured bacterium
CAAAGGCAAACCATTCGATGTTGGTGGTCAGGGTGAAGGCCAGGCGTTTGCCTTCGGGCCAGCTGTAGTCGCGCCGCTCCGTCAGGGGGATGTAGTCGTAGCGGTCATGTTGGGGCAGCAGCTTGAATTCATCCATGATGGGCTCAATCCACTCGGGCGCCGCTGGCGCGAACCAGAGGGGCCAATTTGGTGATTTCCCGGGTGACCAACTCGTTCATGGCTTGCGGGGTGCTCAGCAAGGGGTCGGCGCCCAGGTTATCAAAGACTTTGCGGATTTCATCGGGCGGGAACAAATCACGCACCATGGCGCGCGAAATCACCGCGCCCCCACAGGCTCCCACGGCCTGCAACAAGCGCACCAGCGAGAGGAAATGGATCGACGGCGCCAGCGCGCAACCTGCTGAGGACAGAAAAAACAGCGTCAGGCTGAAGTACAGTGGCTTCTTGCGCCCAAACCGGTCGGTGACCGGCCCATAGAGCGACTGCCCCAGGGCGAAGCCAACGATAAACGTGACCAGAGTGGATTGGACTTGCGCGGTAGTTGCGCTGAAGATGCGCTCCAGAAGGGGCATCGACGGCAGATACATGTCGGTGGTCAGGGGACCGAGCGCCGTCAGCATCGCCAGCAGCGTGGTGAGGGCTGCCTCACCGAACAGCAGCCCGAAAACAACATTCAACGCATCGTGGTAGAGATGCTCGGAGTGACCCTGTCGGCCGACGCACGGGCACGCGCCGTGCAACTTCCCGCGTGGAACGAAGCGCTGGGTCTTCCGCGACCGTGGGATCAACAGTGGAGCCTTCGCATGCAGCAAGTGCTGGCTTTTGAAACGGACCTGCTCGAGTACCCCGACATATTCGATGGGTCCTTGGTCATGGGTCGCAAAACGCAAGAGCTCATCCACGCAGCCCAGTCCGAGCTCGAAGATGTACTCGCACTCGGTGGCGCCTTTGCGGCGATTGACGAACTCAAGGCCCGGCTCGTCGCCAGTCAGGCCGAACGCGTGAAGAAGATTGAGTCAGGCGACCAAATCGTCGTCGGCGTCAATAAGTTCACCCAAACGGAGGTGTCCCCACTGACCAGTGGTGACGGTCTTGAGGCCATCTTGAAGGTGGATCCCGCAGTAGAGGCAGAAACAGTGGCGAGTGTGACGGCCTGGAAATCGGCACGTTCACAGAGCGACGTTGACGCGGCACTTCAAGAGCTCGCACGAGTTGCTGCTTCAACTGACGCTTCCGACAACATCATGGTGCCGACCATTGCATTAGCCACCGCCGGTGGAACCACCGGTGAGTGGGCCGACTGTCTCCGCTCGGTCTATGGCGAATATCGAGCCCCGACGGGCGTACGCGCCGGCGCCGCAGCACGAGGACCCGCCTTCGACCAACTAGTTGAGCGGAGCAAGGCGCTCTCTCAACGCCGAGGCGCACCGCCGAAGATGTTGGTGGCAAAGCCCGGTCTCGACGGGCACAGCAACGGCGCCGAACAAGTGGCGGTGGCCGCCCGCGACGCCGGATTTGAAGTCGTCTATCAAGGCATTCGTCTCTCTCCCGAAGAGATCGTGGCGGCCGCACGTGATGAAGATGTTGACGTCGTAGGAGTATCGATTCTGTCGGGCTCCCACCTATCGCTCGTTCCACGTGTTGTTGACGGCTTACGCCAAGCGGGAGTCGACGCCCCGGTGGTGGTGGGCGGGATCATTCCCCCCGACGACGAAGTGGAACTTCTGCGGCGAGGTGTCGCTCGCGTCTACTCGCCCAAGGACTTCTCGTTGGCCGCGATTATGGATGACATGTTGGCTCTCTTAGAGGCCTAGAGCCAATTTCGCTTCTTAAAGGAGCGGTAGAGAAAGACGCAGATCACCAGCATCAAGCCGAGCGAGAGTGGGTACCCCCAGTACCACGTTGTTTCGGGCATGTTCGAGAAATTCATTCCGTAGATAGCCCCAATAATGGTCGGCACAAAAAAGATGGCACCCCACGCCGAAATTCTCTGGACTTCTATGTTCTGTTGTGTGCTGAGCAGGGCACTATGAACGTTGAACGCACTCTGCAAAGTCTGACGTTGCGACTCGGCGGTTTCCGCGTTACGTTCGCAGTGATCCTTAATATCCGCAAACCGGGGTAAGAGGGATGAAAGTTCAGGGTGACTACGTATGTCGTCGGTGATGGCGCTAATGACGTGTGGTAACGGACGTGTAGTCCGCTGGAATTCGGAAATATCTTCGAGAAGCACGAAGATATTTCGTGTGAGATTGGCGCTGTTACGTCGGGCCGGATCGGCAAATAACTCCGACTCGACCTCTTCAACCTTTTCCTGTAGGCCGTCCAGGATTGCGGGATAGGCATCGACGACAAAATCAATAATTGCGTAGAGCACCCCGCGTGACCCGAGTGACAAGATCTCCGGTCGACGAGCTTCGAGGTCATCACGCAGTTCACCGAGAAACGGCCAGTCCGTCCAGCGACACGTAATAACAAAGTGAGAGCCGGTGTAGATGTGTAGCTCACCAAAGTTCGCGCGGTCCTTCTCATTGTCGGCGATGTACCGACCCGGTTTGAGCACCGTGAGGCTCGTGTCGTCGTAGTGATCAAATTTCGCTCGCTGATTTTGATTCTTGGTGTCGTCAACGGCAAGGTCGCTCAGACCGAGTTCACGACCAAGAAAATCCAGCGTCTCGTGGTCGGGTTCCAATAACCCCAGCCAGACGAGACCGCGTTGACTCTTGATCGCCTCCACGGTGTCGACCAAGGAGGTGAACTCCTTCTCCACCTTGCCGCCGACGTAGAGGCGGTTATTGACGATACGCACGATGAACTCTCACGGGCGGCGTTGATCATTCAAGGGACTTCCCGCAAACCAGCGTCCTGAAAAACGCCACGCGGGGGTTACATCCGTGTCAATCGCCGTCCCGGGTGAAGGACTAGCCAGTGACGCCACCGCGGCCGTAACCGCAGCCAACTCCGAAGCCGGAATTGCCGGACGGGGGCGGAGGCCAAAACTCATAGTGGGACGTTGCCGTGCTTTCGCTTCGGAAGTTCCTCACGCTTGGAGCGCAGAACAGCGATTGCCTGTACCAACTTGCGTCGAGTTTCCGCGGGATCGATAACGTCGTCCACGATGCCTCGCTCCGCGGCGAGGTACGGATTGATGTACCGCTCTTGGTACTCCTCGATGAGTTCGCTGCGGCGCGCCGCTGCATCATCGGCGGCCTGAAGTTCACGACGGTGCACAATCTCAACAGCTCCCGACGCCCCCATCACGGCGAGCTCGGCTGACGGCCAGGCGTACGCCAAGTCCGCGCCGATCGACTTCGAGTTCATCACCACGTAGGCACCGCCATACGCCTTGCGCGTAATGATTTGCACTCGCGGCACCGTCGCTTCGCAGAAGGCGTAGAGCAACTTCGCACCGTGCCGGATAATGCCGTGGAACTCCTGGTCGGTGCCTGGCATAAACCCCGGGACGTCCACAAAAGAAATCAAGGGAATGTTGAAGGCGTCACACGTTCGGACAAATCGCGCCGCCTTTTCCGAACTTTGAATATCGAGGACGCCGGCCAGTACGGCGGGGTTGTTTCCAACAATTCCGACGGGATGTCCGTCGATACGGGCGAATCCGCACGTGATCTGCTGCGCCCAGTGCGAATGAACTTCGACGTAATCACCATCGTCCACCACGGAGGTGATCACTTTTTTCATGTCGTAGGGCTGGTTGGGCGATGCCGGGAGAATGTCACGTAGATCTTCACAGAGCCGATCGGGGTCGTCACTACGTTCACCGCGAGGTGGCTCTTCCATGTTGTTGGCGGGAAGAAAACTCAGGAGGTAGCGAACTTCATCCAAACAGGCCTTCTCGTCGGGCATCACGAAGTGAGTGACGCCAGATTTCGTCGCGTGACTCATCGCTCCGCCGAGTTGTTCGAGGGTCACTTCTTCGCCAGTGACCGTCTTGACGACATCCGGTCCCGTAATAAACATGTGGCTTGTTTCATTCACCATGAAGATGAAGTCCGTCATTGCAGGTGAGTACACCGCTCCACCGGCACACGGCCCCATAATGACGGAAATCTGCGGAACAACACCCGAGGCCTTGACGTTGCGCGCAAAAATCCCGCCGTAGGAGTGCAGCGATACGACCCCCTCTTGAATTCGTGCCCCTGCGCCGTCGTTTAAACCAATCATCGGTAAACCAAGCGACAACGAAAGATCCATGATTTTGTGAATCTTCTCGGCGAACACTTCTCCGAGGGCTCCCCCAAACACGGTGAAGTCCTGCGAAAAGACACATACCTTGCGACCGTCGACCGATCCGAATCCAATAATGACGCCATCGGTATAGGGGCGATTATCTTCGAGACCCATTCCGTGGGCCCGGTGACGTGACAACATGTCCAACTCTTGGAACGAACCTTCATCGAGCAAGTACTCGATTCGTTCGCGGGCCGTCATCTTCCCCTTGAGGTGATGACGCTCTATTGCAGATTCACCACCAGCGAGACGAGCTTCCGCTTTGCGGCGTTCGAGGTCGGCAATCCGTTCACCCATCGAATGTTCCATGTGTCAAGGCTACCGAACTACGAGGCCTAAATGGAGTGGACGTCTTATTTCAACCCAGCCGACGCGAGAAGTTCCCCCAACGCGGGGGCAAGATCGAGGTTGATGGCCGTTGTGATGTGATGATCATCGCCGTAGACGATGGTCCCATCAATAACGGCCGGGCAGAAGTTCGCCGTGCAAAATAGTTGGACCACGTCGATAAATACAGCGCCCGCTGCCCGGCTCGCCGCGAGATCGCGTAGTCGATTGTCCCCAAGATTTAGTCCGTACCCGACTCCAGTGGAACTGAGAGACGTGAAGCCGCAGTTTCCAATGTTGTTCGGTTGAGCGCTCAAACAAAGTGGGGCGCTTTGGCGCAGGTACGGAGTTGTGGCGAGGTTATACAACGCAACACGGGGCATCTTCGCACGAAGTTGATTTCCCAACAACGTCCACCCATTCATCCACTTCTGATAGTCCGGTGCTGTGAACGAGTGAGTAACGCCGTAACCCGACGCCATCACCACCGCAAAGGGATTCACCGCGCCGATAGCACCGATCACCCGAGCGCTCCAGGCATTGCAGTCGGCGGCACGAGATGAGTAAAAAGGACCCGACGCACTCGCCACTACCGAGGGAGTTGGGCAGCCGGGAAACCAGAAAACTGCGAGACGGGCGCGTATCGACCTCGCGTACTCGTCCATTGCCGGAATCCAACTCCCGGCGTGGCTGTCACCGTAGAGAACAATCGTGCGGGTTCCTTTGGAATCACCGAGCCAACACGGTTGGGGATTGGTTACCAAACTTGTCTTCGAATAGGGCGAACACGTCAGGCCCATGACATAGCCGATCTGGCGATAGCCGAATTGGCCAGCGAGCGACTGCAGCGTCGGCTCCACATTTGCAGGGAGTCGACTCATCTTTGCGGCAGTCGTGACCCGTGCCCTCGCGGCTTCAACGGCAGTCGGTGTCACCTTCGACTTGGCCAAATTCACCTCGACGGCCGGTTCCGACCACGCACTAGGCGACGTAAAGACGATGGAACAGGCAATGGTCAGGGAAGCGACAACTCGACGCATTGTCAGTGCCCCCCACCGTCCTCGACTAGTTCGATGAGCGTACCGAAGCTCGTTTTGGGATGAACAAACGCCACCGTGGTGCCACGAGATCCCGGACGTGGATTCTCGTCAATCACTCGCCCACCCGACGCCTTCACGGCTTCGAGCGCTTCGGCGTGCTCGCGCACGACCGCGGCGCGCGCGTGGAGCACCGGCTCGCGGCCGACCATCCGTCCGCCGTCGAGCGCATGCTGCTGCTCGACATCGCGCCCACGCT
>CAXBRG010000086.1:0-5853 GCA_963977995.1 uncultured bacterium
AAACACGGCTGCACGCCCTTCTCGCGGAGCGCGGTATTTCCATCCACGAGTCATGGGGTCCGGGTCGATGTCTCTCTGAACTGTTTGAGGCGACGTGTGAAGCGGACCTGTGGAATCCAATCTTTATTACCGAGCACCCGGTGGAGATTTCGCCGCTCGCTCGCCGTCATCGGCGTGACCCCCTCCTCACCGAACGATTTGAAGCCTTCGCCGTGGGTCGAGAGCTCGCCAATGGTTTTTCCGAGCTCAACGATCCCGATGAGCAGCGCGCGCGATTTGAGGAACAAGCGCGACTCGCGGCCGCTGGCGATGACGAAGCAATGACCATCGATCACGATTTCATCAAGGCTCTTGAATGGGGGCTCCCCCCCACGGCGGGGCTTGGTATTGGCATTGACCGACTCGCCATGTTGATGGCGGACGTGCCCAATATTCGTGAAGTGATTGCCTTCCCGACGTTGAAGCCGCTGCGCGACGCCTAGGCCTCCGGCAGCCCCTCAAGCAGAGCGTGGAGCAGCGAGCGAAAACCTCGACGCAACTCCACCTCGGGGAGTGACTCGAGGACGGCAGTGCCGTGATCGATATACGTGCTCGCCGCGGCGTACGTGGCGGCGATCGCGTCAGTTGAGACAACCAATTTGCGAGCGCGCTCCCGCTCCGCGTCGTCGAGGGGCCGGCCTAGAAGTTCCGCAAGTTCGCTACCTACGTCAGGGTCGTGCAGTGCGTGTAGAGCGGGGAGTGTGTAGATACCCTCGGCGAGGTCTTGACCGGCCGGCTTACCTAACTGTCCGTCGGTGGCGGTCATGTCCAAAATGTCGTCACGAAGTTGATAGACCATGCCGAAGCAACGACCGAACTCCTCGAGGGCGTCCACTTCGGGGAGTGGCCGTTGCGCCGTGAGGGCACCAACGCGGCAGCTCGCGGCCATGAGCGAAGCAGTCTTGCCCTCAATGGCGACGAAGTAGTCGTCGACCGACCTCGACGTCGCAAATGCCGTGCGGACTTCGGCTACCTGACCGCGAGTGAGCCAGGCCAGAGTGCGAGCAAGGAGTCCCGCAATCTCCACTCCGAGATCCGCGGCGATGGCCGCTGATCGGGCCATGAGGTAGTCACCCGCCACAATGGCGACCAAGTTGCCATAGCGAGCATTGACAGAATCGACGTTGCGCCGAATTTCGGCCTCATCCATGACATCGTCGTGGTAGAGCGAGGCAAGATGCATTAATTCGACGGCAATACCGCCCATCAGTTCATCGGTTGTTCCGGGGCGTTGACCACCTGTTGCCGATGCGACGGCCAACAGTGGCCGGAGTCGTTTGCCGCCGGCGTGAATGAGATGGGTGGTGATCTGGTCGAGGTGTGGATCTCCGACGACAACGGAGTCGCTAAGTAGCGATTCGAGACGCTGTAAGTCCTGCTCAACGTGCAAAAGTCCGAGTTGTTCGTGCACGTTCACGCTGTCAGGTTATGCCCTCGTATGACATGACTAGTCGGGGTCGAGTTGCAAACCACATCGATGTTGTTATGTCGGGCCGCGATATAGCGAGAAACACCCCACCGGTACACTGACGATATGTTCGAAAGATTCACCGACCGAGCCCGCCGAGTATTGGTGTTGGCCCAAGAAGAAGCCCGTGACCTCAACCACGCCTTCATCGGCACCGAGCACATCCTTCTGGGTCTCATCCGCGAGGGTGAGGGCGTGGCGTTTAAGGCCCTGGACGCACTGGGTATCGCCTTTGAGTCGGTTAGAGAAAAGGTCGAAGAGGCCATTGGCGCGCCGGGGTCTGCGGCGGCCGGATCACCACCGTTCACCCCCCGAGCCAAGAAGGTTCTGGAACTGTCGTTACGCGAGGCGCTCAGTTTGGGACACAGCTACATCGGAACTGAGCACATGTTGCTGGGATTGGTCCGCGAGTCCGAAGGTGTGGCGGCCCAAATATTGGAGCAGTTGGGTGCCGACCCCACGCGGGTTCGCAACCAGGTCATGAACATGATGTCGGGTCAGGGGCAGCGCGACGCAGCCTCGCCACAGTCATCGGGTAACAGCAAGAGTGAATCGGGCGAATCAGGTGGTTCGGCCGTTCTCGATCAGTTCGGCCGCAACCTGACGCAGTTGGCCCGTGATGGCAAGCTCGACCCGCTCGTGGGTCGCGACAAGGAAATCGAACGAGTGATGCAAGTGCTGTCTCGTCGAACGAAGAACAACCCCGTGCTGATTGGCGAGCCCGGAGTTGGCAAGACCGCCATTGTGGAAGGTTTGGCCCAGCGCATCGTGGCCAACAAAGTTCCCGTCACACTGAAGGACAAGCAGCTCTACACCCTCGATCTCGGTTCGCTCGTTGCTGGTTCGCGTTACCGCGGTGACTTTGAAGAACGTCTCAAGAAGGTTCTGAAGGAAATTCGGACGCGCGGTGACATCATCATGTTCATCGACGAAATTCACACACTTGTTGGTGCCGGTGCCGCCGAAGGCGCTATCGATGCGGCTTCCATACTGAAGCCCATGCTGGCTCGTGGTGAACTCCAAACCGTGGGCGCAACAACCCTCGACGAGTACCGCAAGCACATCGAAAAAGATGCGGCTCTGGAACGTCGCTTCCAGCCCGTCAAGGTTGATCAGCCCTCAGTTGCGATGACCATCGAAATCTTGAAGGGGCTGCGTGCGGTCTACGAAGAGTTTCACGCAGTCTCGATCACCGATCAGGCACTCGTCGCAGCGGCCAACTTGGCCGATCGCTACATCGCCGACCGATTCCTGCCCGACAAGGCCATCGACCTTATTGATGAGGCCGGTTCACGCCTGCGCATTCGCCGCATGGATGCCACACCCGCGCAACGCGAAGTCGAAGAGAAGTTGGCGCGCGTGCGGGCTGATCGTGCTGAAGCGGTAGAGCGCGGTGCCGAAGAACAGGACAAGCGTCTCGAGAGTCAAGAGCAGGCCCTCGTCGCGGAAAAAGACGCGCTGGATGCTGAAGCCAAGGCGGCCGGTGGCGTGACCTACGACATCGTGGACGAAGAGATGATCGCTGAAGTCCTCGCGAACTGGACCGGCATCCCCGTGTACCGCTTGACCGAAGAAGAGACAACGAAGTTGTTGCGCATGGAAGAAGAGCTCCACAAGCGCATCGTGGGTCAGGACGAGGCCGTGCGCGCACTGTCGCGCGCCATTCGCCGGACCCGATCCGGGCTCAAGGACCCGAAGCGTCCGGCCGGATCGTTTATCTTCCTCGGACCGACGGGTGTCGGGAAGACCGAGCTCGCTAAGACCCTGGCCGAGTTCCTCTTCGATGATGAAGACGCGTTGATCCAACTCGACATGTCGGAGTACATGGAGAAGCACACCGTGAGTCGACTCGTAGGGTCCCCTCCGGGCTACGTGGGATACGACGAAGGTGGACAGTTAACGGAAGCCGTTCGTCGGAAGCCGTTCTCGGTCGTCTTGTTCGACGAGGTCGAAAAGGCCCACCCCGATGTCTTTAACACTTTGCTCCAGATTCTTGAAGATGGACGTCTGACCGACGCGCAGGGACGCAGTGTGGACTTTAAGAACACGATTCTGATCATGACATCCAACTTGGGTACCGCTGACCTCCGGCGATCGTCCATCGGGTTTGCGAAGTCGGACAGTGAAGTGACGCACGAGAAGATGAAGGAAAAGGTGCGGGCGGCCCTGAAGTCACACTTCCGACCGGAATTCTTGAATCGTATTGACGACACAATCGTGTTCCGCGAACTAACCCAAGATGAAGTCATTCAGATTTCCGACCTCTTCATCGCTCGACTGCGTGCGCAACTCGAAGTACAGGGGCTGGGGCTGGAAATCTCTCGGTCCGCCCAGCTGTTCTTGTCGGAAAAGGGCTACGACCCCGAGTTGGGTGCGCGTCCCTTGCGTCGGGTTATTCAACAAGAGATCGAAGATGTGCTGAGTGAAAAGATCCTCTTTAAGGATTTCCGTGCGGGTCAGACAATTGTGATTGACTGCGTCACTACCGACGGAGCCCAGGAGTTGACGTTTGAGGCGGTAGAGGGCCTACCCCCATCAGTCGACTTTGACGCCACGCCAAGCGCTTAGTTCGATGTCGCACCACCGCGACAGTATGTCTCGTGCGGTGGTGCGACGTTTTCTCTCGTGGCGCCAAGAGTGGTAGAATTTCTACCTACGACCGCGTTTTTTGTCCGTCGTATCTGGTGTGAGGAGTTGTGGTGACCGCTGCTGTTCGGAAGTTCAAGAAGGGCGATCGCCTCGTCTACCCCCACCACGGGGCCTGCACGGTATTGAAGGTAGAGAAGCGGGAGGCCTTTGGCACGAAGCAGGACTACCTCAAATTGAAAGTCGAGTACTCCGATTTGACGTTGATGGTCCCCGTGGCCAACGTTGACATGGTCGGGCTCCGTGACGTCATCAACGAAGATGAGGTCGAAGAAGTCTTTGCCGTGTTGCGCAAAAAAGAAGCACGTATGCCGGGTAACTGGTCGCGTCGCTTTAAGAATCACTCGGAAAAACTTCGCTCCGGTGACATCTACCAAGTAGCCGAAGTGGTACGCAACCTATCGATTCGCGATAAGGACAAAGGTCTTTCCGCGGGTGAGAAGAAGATGCTGACGCGTGCGCGCCAGATTCTGGTTTCGGAATTGACGTTTGCCCTGGATATTGACCTACCGACGGCTGAGGAGAAGCTCACGTCGGCGCTGATCTAGCCATGTCCGTTGCGGCCATCGTGGTGGCCGGCGGTCGGGGCGAACGATTCGGTGGTTTAAAGCAGTTTGCTGAACTTCACGGACGAACCCTGGCCTCTCTCAGCGTGGAACGATGTCGAGAAGTTGCGGATGTGGTCGTTCTCGTGGTGCCTGCGAACTACGGGGGTGATGGCGAAGGTGCCGACGTGGTGGTTCACGGGGGAGTTACGCGATCAGAGTCGGTGCGTGCCGGACTTTCACACTGTGGTGACGCGGAGATCATTGTGGTGCATGACGCGGTACGTCCGAATGCGACCCGGGCCCTGTTCTTACGTGTGGTCGAAGAGATTCGCCACGGAGCCGCAGCCGTGATACCCGGCATCGCCGTGACGGACACCATCAAAACCGTTCGCGGCGGCGTGGTGACGGGAACACCGGACCGTGACGAGTTAGTGGCGGTGCAAACACCCCAAGCCTTTCGGGCGGCAGTTCTTTCGGCGGCACACTCCAGCGGCGAATCGGCAACTGACGACGCCGCCCTCGTGGAGGCGCTGGGTGAGAGCGTTCACGTCGTGCTCGGTGAGTCGGGCAATTTCAAAGTGACCGAACAGTCGGATCTTCTCCGACTGCAGCGGGAGGCGCGACGATGAGGGTCGGTCAGGGATTTGATATTCATCGGTTCAGTAACGATCCAACGCGGGAGCTCCGCTTGGGTCTCGTGACAATTCCCGATACCCCCGGTCTCGATGGACACAGTGATGCCGATGTGGTGGTCCACGCCATTGTCGATGCTCTGCTCGGCGCGGCCGGACTCGGCGATATCGGCGAGCACTTTTCCGATGCGGATCCCGCTCTCCGGGGGATTGACTCTCGCGTGATGCTGCAACACGCTCTCTCGCTTCTGGGCGATGCCGGCTGGCGCGTTCTCAATGTTGATGTCACGGTTGTTGCGGAAACCCCACGCCTCGCACCGTTTCGAGCGGCGCTCGTCCAGTCGCTCACGAGTGCGGTGGGCGCTCCCGTGTCGGTGAAAGCGACAACGATGGAGGGTCTCGGCTCCCTCGGAAACCGCGAGGGGATTGCCTCGCTCGCCGTGTGCCTACTGGAGGAACAGGTATGACCCCGAAGCCCCCGTCAGATCGGAAGAGCACACGTCTGAACTCCAGTCACACT
>CAXBRG010000087.1:0-5824 GCA_963977995.1 uncultured bacterium
GCCAATCCCGACGTGAAGACCGATCCGGCGCTGGCCGAGATTCTGAAGGGCGCCAACATTTTCCCGATCGACGACGAATATGCCGGGGCCAACCGCAAGCGCATCGTCGACCGCTGGATCAAGGAAGTGCTCGGCCCGCAGTAAATGGCGAGCCGGCGCATGGGAGAGGGGCGACGGATCCTGCGCGATCCGGCGCTGCTCGGCGCTCTCGCGGTCCTGTGGCTTCTGCTGGCGCTGTTCGTCCTTTATCCGCTGGCCGAACTTCTGATCCGCGCCTTCAGCGACGAAGGTCGCTTCACCCTGGAGCCACTGCTGTCGAGCGTCTCGGATGCGGGCCATCGGTCGGCGTTCGTGAACAGCCTGATCCTGGCCGCGACCGTAGGCGCGCTCGGCACCGCGCTCGGCCTCTTGTTCGCACTCACTGCCACGCGCGCCGGCCTCGGCCGGCACTGGCTGACCGCGCTCGATGCCGCGGCGCTGCTGCCATTGGTCTCGCCGCCCTTCACCACCTCGATCACGAGGCCGGAAACAACCTCGTTCTTCGCCTTTGACTCCTCAATGTTGGCCCACGCCTTTTCGTACTGGGCGCGCTTCTTCGAGAGAACGAGACGACCCTCCTTGTCCTCCTTCTGGAGTACCAGGGCTTCGATCTGCTCCCCGAGGGAGACAATCTCGGAGGGGTTGACATCATTGCGAATCGACAGTTCGCGGGACGGAATGACACCCTCGGACTTGAAACCGATGTCAAGGAGAACCTCGTCACGGTCAATCTTGACGACGGTTCCCTTTACGAGGTCTCCGTCATCAAATTCGAGGATTGTGTCACCGACCACATTTGAAAGGTCGGTACCGACCATGTTGTCTTCGGTGACTTGACGCGGGGTGTAGTTTCCCTGCGCGTCGAAGGTGCCCATGGGGGCGGAGGAAAGAAGTCCTGCGACTTCGGACATGGGATGTCCATTCGTTGGTCACACCGGGACCTGCTCGAGGGATACAACTGACCTACCGGCGTCAGGTCAGGCTGATAAGGCTATCAGCCCTTCGCATCGGCCCAGTTCGAGCCCCAGGCGAGACTCACTTCAAGAGGAACAGTGAGGTGAGCTGCGCCGGTTAGGGCGTCGTGCACGAGGGTTTCAACGGCCTCTCGCTCCTCTGAGGGGGCTTCCACGATGACTTCATCATGGACCTGAAGCACGACACGAGAGGCGAATCCCCCGGTCGAGAGAGCCACATCAACCCTCACGAGACCGAGTTTGAAGATATCGGCGGCCAGACCCTGAATGCCCGCATTCATTGCCTGACGCTCGGCAGCCGCCCGCTGAGGCCCCGATGCGGTCGCCAGATCCGGAAAGGGGCGCAGTCGCCCAAACTCAGTACGAGAGAAGCCCTGGTCCCTCGCCTCGGCAATGGCCTGTTCGGTGTACGCCTTCAACATCGGAAACCCAGTGAAGTACTGCTCCATGATTGCCTTGGCATCACCGACCGGAATGCCGAGCCGTTGACTAAGGCCAAATGCTTCCATTCCGTAGGCCAGCCCATACGACACCGCTTTGGCTCGCTCACGTTGCTCTTTCGTCACCTCTGACGTTCCGCAATTGAAGACCACTGCGGCGATTTGCGTGTGGACATCCGAGCCCGCAGAAAAGGCGGCCAGCAGACCTTGATCTTGACTCAAATGAGCGAGGATCCTTAATTCAATCTGGTTGTAGTCCGAGACCAAGAGCTCCCAACCGTCGCGTGGAATGAACGCTGTTCGAAGTCGGCGACCCTCTTCCGTTCGCACCGGAATGTTGTGGAGGTTTGGTGCTTCCGAACTCAATCGACCGGTGCGCGCGACGGTCTGATGGAACTTGGCATGGATGCGTCCATCACTGGCTACGGCGTTAATCAGAGGTGCGCCGTAGGTGCCGCGCAACTTGTCTAACTCACGGAATCGCAGAATCAATGGCACGATCGGATGCTCATCGATGATCGACTCAAGACTTGCCGCATCAGTTGAAAAACCCGACTTAATCTTCTTGGTCGGTGTCAGACCCAACTCTTCGAAAAGCACTGTCTGTAGCTGTGCCGGAGAGTTCACTTTGAAGTCGTGTCCGGCTACTTTTTGGATTTGGGCGTCGAGAGAATCAACTTCTGTCGAAATCTCGTCCGCGATCGAAATCAGACGGTCCTTGGCCACGCCGATACCGACAGCTTCCATTTTGGCGAGAACCGATATGAGAGGCAGTTCGATTTCGCGGTAGACCACTTCGAGCTCGAACCGGACAATTTCTCGCTCAAGAACGTCGTACAAGTGATTCACCGCGCGCAGGTCAGCAAGAAGCGCCTCATCGGAAGCTTCAGTCGTAAAGAGTGATTGTTCTCGTTCGGCGGCCGTCGTGACGCCGTAGCGACTCGCGAGGGACGCGAGGTCGTATGTACTCGCCGTTGAGTCAACGAGGTACGCCGCAATCGCAACGTCACCAACAATGTTTGGAGGAGTCAGACCGAGCTCGTAGAAGACGCGTACCTGGTCCTTCAAGTTGCAACCGATGACGTCCCGTCCCGAAAGGTGCGGCATCACCTCGGACCATGCTCCGACGTACCCGCGATGTGACCCCTGAGGATGGACGACAACTCGGTCGCCGACACGATGCATGACAACGGTGTCACCGGCCACTGCATCCTGAAGATTGCTCCCGAGTTCTACATCCGGGCCCTGAACGACAACCTCGGCAATTGCCTCGTCCGTTGACGCAACCGGGGCCCCGAGAAGACCTTCCGCGATCAGACGATCCCACCGCTGCCGCATCGCGTTCATCTCGAAACGGTCGAAAAATGCGGTGATGGAATGACGCGACCAGCCACCGAGGTGGAAGTGTGCCGGATCAACGTCAATAGGAACATCTCGAACGAGCCTCATAATCTCGGCGTTCTTACGGGCGATCGATTCAGCATTCCGGAGGTTTTCTCGAAGTTTCGGGGTCTGATCATCAACGTGAGCGAAGAGTTCATCGAAGTCGCGATACGTCTGGAGCAATTTCGCTGCCGTCTTTTCGCCGACACCCGGCACGCCCGGCAGATTGTCCGAAGGGTCTCCTCGCAACGCGGCATAGAGCGAATAGCGCTGAGGCTCGACACCGCATCGTTCGACGATTCCCGCCTCGTTATAGAGGTCGTACTCCGACACTCCACGCTTGTTGTAGAGAACTCGGATGAATGGATCCTCCACTAATTGGAAGCTGTCGCGATCACCCGTGACCACGATTGTCGGAATCTGATGGTCCCTCCCCCAAGTCGCCAGGGTGGCGAGTACATCGTCTGCCTCGAATCCCGGCACTCCAATCACGGGTATGGCCAGGGCAGCGCACATATCGCGTATGAGGTCAAACTGGTGTTCAATCTCCGGCGGCGTCTCAGCCCGGCCGCCCTTGTAGTCGTCCGCGAGATCGTCGCGGAAAGATCCTCCGGGAAGATCAAACGCCACCACGAGTGCTCGGGGTTGGTGCTGTCGGATCAATGTATTCAACATCGAGGCGAATCCGTGGAGCGCGTTGGTAACTACGCCTGCGGACGTTGCGATTGAGACATCGAGGGCATAGAAGGCTCGGAAAGCCAGTGACATTCCATCTAAGAGCAGCAGTGGGCGCTGGTCGTCAGCCCCGCTCACGACTGTTCCAAAACACCCACGCCATGTGCCAGAACATCGGCCGCCACTTCGCCCATTCGGCGCCGCGATTTCATCGCACTTCGTTGAATTGCGTCAAATGCTTCTGGTTCGTCCACTTCGAGGGTGGACATGATGAGCACTTTCGCACGCTGAACCAATTCGCGAGCTTCAATTTTGTCGTCCATAACACGACCTTCGACTGACGGCTCCGCGGGTGCATCGGCGCGGTGAAGGATCGCCGACAACTTTGGGAGAAGTTCCGCACTGCGAAATGGCTTCACCAGATATGCCGACACCCCTGCGTCACGGGCGCTCTCAATGAGATCGCGCTGCGAGAAGGCGGTGAGCAGCACGACCGTGACCGGAAGTGAACTAACGAGCCTCGCAACCTCAATTCCGTCGAGACCTGGCATCTTGACATCAAGAAGCGCGAGATCCGGCAGTAAGTCTCGAATCAACTGTTCCGCGTCGTCACCGCGGGATGCTTCGCCCACGACGTCGTAGCCTGCTGACTCCAGAATCTCCTTCAAATCCAAACGAATGATTGATTCGTCGTCGGCAATCACCACACGCGCCATCACAGATTCTCCTCAAATTGCCAGGCAGACACGAGATTCTCGTACTCAGTTCGTCGATCTAACAGTGCGGCCCTTTGGTGGGAAAGGGCCGCGGTGGCGACACTGAGTTGGCGTTCCATTTCAGCAAACTCCGCAGAGGCCAATGGCGTCTCAGCCACGAGCGACCTCACATGAAGCTCGTCTCGCATCTCGGACCACGCGGCTACCTGCTCCTCGAGAATTCGAACGGACTCCTCCATCTCGAGAACGGAGAGCAAGGCACTTTCGACGCGTCGATCTGCCTTCTTCTGCCTCATACATCAAATTCTACCTGTGAATCTCTACGAGCTCACCCTCACCAAGCGCATGACGATCGAGTTGAGTCCAAGCGGAGAGAGCGTCCTGTTCGGTCACTCTCGTCCCCTGCATTGACAAAATGTCACTTGGCCCGGCATTGAGTGACCGTGCGAGAACGTCATTGCGGAAACGCCCGAGCGGACTCTCGAAAAATCCCCCAACGTAGGTTTCTATGCCTGCCTCTCGTGCAGTACTCACACACTGTCGGAGTGCTGCGATTCCACCGAGCCGTAGCGTTTTCAAGCAGAGTACGTCGGCTGACTCGTACTGCACTGCGCGCCGTACGTCCAGCACCGATCGAATCGATTCATCGTGAGAGGTTGTGACTTCACGTTGTCGCAACTGTGATGGTGTGACGAAATCTCCGACACCCCAGGCTTGCTCAACAGCATGCAGTGCTCCAAACTCACTGGCGCGATTCCACGCTTCCACGATTGAGTCTTCGTCGGCAATCGATCCGTTAGCGTCGAGAAGAATAGGAACATCTATTTCAGCGAGTCGCGACCAGTCCCAGGGACGAGTGGCATCAAACTTGACCCGTACTCGACTGACACCGGCCGGAATATTCCACTCGGTATCAGCAAGTGACACAGTCCACTGAGCAGCGCACTCACCCTCACCAAGCGTTGAGGCCCACTGTTGCGGCGAACCCTGACACTCAAGGTCGAATACGGCAGACTCGCAGAGAGCCGAAACGGCCCGATCGCTTGCCTCGCTACCAAAGAGGCTTGACACTTGCCACCAGCGCAGACCATCTCTTTGACGATCCGCTTCGAGAACTCGCTGTAACCCATCGCCAGTGAGGCGCTCCCACACGGACTCGAAACTGGCATCACCGAGAAGACTGTCGGGCTGCGGTGAGACAAGTCCGATTCCCACCACCCCTCGTGACTCCAGACGCAGGACAATCTCACGTCGCTGGGAGTGGACTTGGAAAGCCGATGTGACAGTTCGTCCCACCTCGTGCAACTGAGTCGCTATCCACGCCTTCACGACCTCAGACTACGGCGCTGCTATTTTGGAGACCTGCCCGGATGGCGGAATGGTAGACGCGGGGGCCTCAAAAGCCCTTGGCCGCAAGGTCGTGTGGGTTCGAGTCCCACTCCGGGCACATTGCTACCTTTACCGTGATGGAGTCTGCGATTCACGTACTAGCCCTCTTTCCCGGTCAGGGTTCGTTATCGCCGGGTGCGGGTCGTGCGTGGCGCAACGACGATGCGTGGCACCTCGTAGACGAAGCTTCAGCGCTGAGTGGCGTTGA
>CAXBRG010000088.1:0-5787 GCA_963977995.1 uncultured bacterium
CTCCCTCGAAGTCTTCGGGAACGATGGCGACGTCGCACACCGGAAGGGCGGGTCCGCACGACTCGGGTTTGGCAACGTAGTCGGGACCACCGTTTAATGCGACTGCAGCGGAGGTTTCCGTCAGCCCGTAGCCGTTCCCCGGAGCGCCGGATTTGAAGGCGGCGTTAATGCGTCGGACGAGATCCGGAGGAGACGGTGCACCTCCGTACGAGACCGACCGGACCGACGACGTGTCGTACTGAGCGAAGTCGGGATGATCGAGAATCTGCATCGCAATAGTGGGGACACCACCAAATGTGGTGATCTTCTCCGACTGAATGAGCTCCAGGGCCTGCGTGGGGTCAAAGTGGTGCGACATCACGAGCTTGCCACCTGACGCAGTATTCGCGATCATGACGGCGAGGCAGCCGGTGGCGTGGAATAAGGGAATGTTGAGAAGGTAGGCATTGGGGATCGCTACGCCCTGCTCGTCGACATTGCCGCCCCCGTAACGAAGGGCGGAACGCTGGCCGGAAAATATCAAATTCATCAGGTTGGTGATGGCGTTTCGGTGAGTTCCTACAGCACCCTTTGGTTTGCCCGTGGTACCTGATGTGTAGAAAATTGTTGCGTCGTCGTCGGGTTGAATGTCGATGGCTGGTGGTTGCGCATCGCCGGCTACGTCTCCGAGGACATCCATGAAGTCAAGAATCGCAATGCGGGGATGGGCGGCACCAAGATCGGGTTGAGACCCACGGTGTTCGGTAATAACCAAAATGTGCGTGAGGTTCGGCATCGAATCGAGGTGAGGGCGAATTCGCTCGAGTCGTGCTTCGTCGACGATGGCGACTTTGGTCCCTGAGTCGGTCAGCCCGTAGGCGAGTTCCTCGCCGGTCCACCAGGCGTTAAGCGGGACGGTGATGGCGCCCGACACCACGGATCCCCAAAATGCGACAACCCACTCGGGAAGGTTGCGGGCGGCAATCGCAACTCGGTCGCCCTGACTCACACCCAACTCCACGAGTCGGTGTCCCAAGGTGGCAGCCTGTGCATAGTGCTGAGCAAAGGTCGTTCGCTCACCCTCGTAGACCAAGAAGTCGTTGGCTGCGTGTCGTAGCGACAGGTCGAGAATGGTCTTCAAACTCCCGGGAGCGTGCTTCCAAATCCGATACGTCACGCCACGGATTTCAGCATCGGCCATTTCAAACATCTGACCCTCGGCAGTCAGAGCTTTGTCGGCTTCCGCCATGGTCATGATGTGGTCAGTCATTGCCCCTCCGTCGCATCTGTGCAGGTGAGATTAGTGTTCCAATTGAGGGCCGGAGTGAATGAAAAGCTGTTCACGGTAGAAACGAAGTTCGGCGAGCGACTCGTGAATGTCATCTAAGGCACGATGGGTTGTTGCCTTGTCGGGACGTTCGTTCATTACGTCCGGAAACCACCGTTGCCCCAGTTCTTTGATGGTGGATACATCGACGTTGCGATAGTGGAAATACGCCTCCAGAGTTGGCATGTGAGCCTGGAGAAACCGTCGGTCCGTCCCGATGGAATTTCCTGCCAATGGGATGAGCCGTGCTGGCACTCCGACCGACTGCAAAAACTGCAGCGTCGCCGCCTCGGCCTCGGCCATGGTCACGGTACTGGCAGAAATCTGATCGAGGAGGCCTGAAGTGGTGTGCATCGCACGAACGAAGTCATTCATCTGGGCTAACTCCGCGGCCGATGCGCCGACGACCAAGTCGGGTCCTTCCGCGACGACCTGCAAATCGTCGTCTGTTACGAGAGTGGCAATTTCCACAATGACGTGGCGATCGGGGTCAAGCCCCGTCATCTCAAGGTCCATCCACACCAGCACGAGGTGAGGCTACTCATCGCCCGTGGACGAGGCAAAATTCCACCGGTAGCCTGCGCATATGGATATCGAAGTAGTGCGCCTGACGCCAGCTGCTTCGTTACCGGCCTACGCCCACGATGGCGATGCGGGCTGCGACTTGATAGCGGCCGAAAATGTTGTCCTGCCGGCTCGTGGGGGCCGAGCATTGGTTGGAACGGGGATTGCGGTTGCCATCCCACCTGGTTACGGCGCCTTCGTGCTGCCGCGATCGGGGCTGTCGTCACGTCACGGAGTGACATGCATTAACTCACCCGGGCTCATCGATGCGGGCTATCGAGGCGAAGTTCGTGTGGCGCTCGTCAACCATCATCCGACGGAGGACTACGAGGTCAGCGTGGGCGACCGCATTGCGCAATTGATCGTCCTGCCGGTTCCGCATCTCGATTTTGTTGTAGTTGATGAACTGTCACCCGCGACGCGTGGTTCCGATGGTTTTGGGAGTACGGGCCGATGAGTTATCGACCGCTTAGTCCGCTGGATTCTGCATTTGTCACATTGGAGGTTCCGGGTGCTCCGCTGCATATTGGAGTAATTCTGGAACTCGAGATTCCGAATGATGGCCTCGATTCGCGGACGCGCTTTGAAACGTTACGTTCGAATGTCGCCGCGAGGCTTCACGAGATACCTGTACTCACGCAACGAATTCTGCGCACGCCATTTGACCTGGCGTGGCCAGTCTTTGCCGATGACCCCAACTTTGATATCACTGACCACGTCATTCGCCGCGCCGTGACGAGTCCCGGTGGGGCCGATCAGCTCGATGCCCTGGTGGCGCGAATTATGTCGCGCGAACTCGCCACCGATCGGCCGCTCTGGGAGTTGAACTACATCGAGGGCCTTGCCGACGGACGGGCCGCGGTGATTTTCAAGGTTCATCACGCTCTGGCGGACGGTGTGTCTGGAGCGACGACCTTTGCGAATCTCTTTGACTTGTCACCGGACGTTCGCGAGCCGTTGACGAACCGGGACGTCGTCGTCGTCGATCCACTACCGTCCCCACTCGAACTTCTCACTCGGACCGGAGGCGATCTCATAAAGCGCCCCGGTGCCCTCATCGACGCACTGGTCGCTGGATTGGAACGTGCCACCGACATGGTTGACCGAGCAACGGACGCCTTGCGCGGTTCACCGTCCACGACCCACCAACCCTCCATCCTCGAGGCAAAGCACTCGTCGATCAACGGCACTCCTGGATACGCCAAGAAGTTCAAGCGTCTGCAGCTCAATCTGGCCGACGTCAAGCGGGCGGCGAAGTCTCGGAATGCATCAGTCACCGATTTTGTGATGGCCAGTGTCGCCGGTGGGTTGCGTCAGCTGTTTGAATCGCGAGGTGAAGTTCTGTCGAATGACCTCATCGCCTTCGTGCCAATCAATGTGCGTAATGAGGGCGCGGAGGGGGATTTAGGTAATCAAATCTCCGCAATGTTGGTCGCTCTGGGAGCAGATATCGACGACCCGGAGGAGCGTATTCGACGCATCGCTCAAGCCTCTGGAGCGGCCGCGAAGACGCAAAAAGAAAAGAGCGCACGACTACTGATGAATTTGGCCTCGGCCGCGGGACCGACGGTCGCGTCGTTTGCGGGACGCACTCTGTCGGCTTTGGAACTCTTCGACCACCTCCCACCGATCGCCAACTTGACCGTGAGTTCCGTGCCTGGCCCCCCGATTCCTCTGTGGATTAGCGGCCACAAAGTTCTCACGGCCGCCCCGCTCGGACCCCTGATGGCGGGATTGGCTCTCAACATCACCGTGCTTTCCTATGTTGACCAGATCGAGTTTGGAATGTTGGCGTGCTCTCGTCGCGTGCCCGAACTGGCCGAACTTCGTGACTGGATAGGCGCGGAAGCGGAAAGGTATATCGCCACAACGCCAGGGGAGTCCTAGGGAGGCGTTCGGCTAAGGTAGGAAGTCCTGCGGTAGTAGCTCAGTTGGTAGAGCGCAACCTTGCCAAGGTTGAGGTCGCCGGTTCGAGACCGGTCTACCGCTCCAAAACGGCACCTTCGGGTGCCGTTTTTACTTTCCCAGTTCGGTCCACATCATGGTGGGTGAGTCGTCCCAAATATCGATTTCACTAGTCGCGCCACTCTCGCACTGCACCCGCAGCGGGCGATGGAGGGGTCGCGGAAGGTGTCGCGTTCCTCGAGGTGCCCACTCCCATAACCGACGGGCTAGTTCCCACTCATCGGAGGAGTAGAGCGAGAGGCGATCGCTCACCACAATGAAGGACGAGGCGGCGACGGCGCCCCACGCCACGAGTTCGCGTTCGTTCGCAGTGAGCTCAGTTTCGGTCGTACGTAACAACACACAATCGGGATCAAGCGCAAACCATCGATTGTGTAATGGTGCTCGAAGTAGGGAAGCTTCGAGTGCATTCTTTCCCGCGACGGTGTTTTCGGGAAATCCCGGGAAGAACGTACGGGGGTAAAAATATGGCGCAACATCTTCTGAGACTCGCATGACATCGACAATGCCAACAGCCGCGAGCAGCGGCGAGCCGCACCCCACCAGAGTTGCATCATCACCAATTCCGCGTCGTACGGCCTCGAGGCCTCGGACAAACGCCTCGGCTCGGGTGATCGCCGTGTTCTGTCGACGACCAACGGCAGCCCCGGCGTGGAGAAAGTCAATCTTGAAATAGGTAAATCCTTGATCGCGGAGGTGCCGGTATGTCTCTTCGAGGTGTTGAATGACTTCGTCATTCGAAGTATCGAGGGCAAAAACCTTCCCACCCCAGCCCCCATGAAAGAGAGCGGTCGTGGGATCGCCCTTCTCGTTCCGTACCAGCCACTCGGGGTGTTCGCGAGCGAGTAGTCCTCCTTCGATGGCGAGAAACGGCGCTGTCCAAATTCCGGGCCGGCACCCGAGGGCACGAATTTCTCGAGCAATGACGTCGAGCGGCTCTCCCCACGTTGGGGCGACATCGGTCCAAACCCCAATCTCTTTCTGCCAGCCATCATCAATTTGCACGACGTCGATACCGTGCGCGGCAGCGAGAGCAAGATTTTCTCGAATGTCATGAGGGGTGATGTCGCCGAAGTAGTGGTACCAAGAACACCAGGCCGGTGAGGGTTCGTAGGGTGGCCGCGCGCCGTGACTCGCGAGCGAGGCGTAGCGGGTGTACGCCTCGCCGGGTTCGCCAGTGATCACGGCGACCGGTTCAAGTTCCACGGTCTCTCCCGCCGTGACGTGTCGGTTGTCGAGGAGCCACTCAATACGAATGGCCCCGTTGGAGTTCACCACGAATCGTGTGAACTGTCGTCGACTGGATAGGGCGCCGATCACGCCGCCGTCGGCGATGATGCACTGGCCGCAGACGAAATTGCCGGCCCTGGAGGCGAGGAACACCGCCACGCCGCCGATATCGTCGGGCTGGCCGATCCGCTTCAGCGCGGCCTTGCTCTCGTTGGCCTTGCGGATTTCCGGGTTGTCCCACAGCGCCTTGGCGAAGTCGGTCTGCACGTCCACCGCTTCGCGCAAGGTCTTGGCGGCCAGGAGCGACTTAGCGACCTGCGCGCCGGCTTCCATGGTCTCCTGCGTGAAGTTCAGCCACGCCAGACGATTGGCCGGATCCGCCGTGTAGGCGGCGTTCGGACGATCGAGACCAGCGCGATAGTTCAGGTCGAGACCGACGCTCGACTTGTCGCGGTGGTAGGCGAGGTCGTTGCAGAGGTAGGTCGTCGAACCGTCGGAGCGCACGAGAACCCGGTCGCGGGTGTCGCCGAAGTCGGTGGACCGCAGCCACTGCGCCCCCTCGTGCTCGTAGAGGTGCCCGGCACCGTCGAGCAGGGCGAGTACGGCGGCGACATCACCGCGCTCGTGCAGCACGCGCTCGGAGAACCACGTGTCGAAGTGCACGCCGATCCGGCCCAGGTCGTCACGTAGGCCGGCGACGACGTCGTGGTACCCCCACTCGC
>CAXBRG010000089.1:0-5637 GCA_963977995.1 uncultured bacterium
AGGCCTACCGCACTCACCACGAGTCGCGTCCACCACCTCACATCACTACCGTAATGAACTACCGCGAAAGAAACTGGTCGCGAACGAGGGCCTTAGACACTTTTCCGGTCTCGACACGCTCGAGCGAGTCAACAAACGACGCGGTGCGAGGGCATTTCAGTGTTGACAAGTTGTCGCGGCAGTACGCGAGTAGTTCATCGGCGAGCTCGTCTGACGGCGCCACGCCGTCAACCAGTTCCACGACGGCGTGCGGTACTTCACCGAGATCATCATCGGGCACACCAAAGACAACAACGTCGTGAACTGCGGGGTGTCGCTGGAGAACGTTCTCCGCTTCTTGGGGATAGATGTTGACGCCGCCCGAGATGATGGTGAACGCTTTGCGATCAGTGAGGAATAAGTACCCGTCGTCATCGAGATAACCCACATCGCCCATCGTGGAGAAACCCTGCCGCGAGCGAACGCTGGCAGTTTTGTTCGCATCACCGAAGTACTCAAAAGTTCCCGCCGTCGGCGATTCGAAGTACACACTTCCGATCTCTCCCGCGGGTAAATCGGTGCCATCGTCGGACAGGATGTGCACTGTTCCCGTTCCCGCACGTCCTACCGAACCAGGCTTGGCCAGCCACTCGTGCGGAGAGATAACTGTTGATCCCGGCCCCTCGGTCCCGGCGTAGTACTCCCACACGATGGGCCCCCACCACTCCAACATTGCGTGTTTGAGGGGAACGGGACAGGGTGCGGCACCGTGAATCGCAAAGCCGTGTGACGACATATCGAGGGATGCTCGCCACTCACCATCGAGAGCCAGCATGCGAGAAAACATGGTGGGTACCCACTGGCTGTGCGAAATCTTGTATGTCGCCAGGGCTTCCACGGCCCGACGAGCATCAAACTTCTCCATGACGTACACCGTGCCGCCGCATCGGTGAGTTCCCAAGAGAAACGACATGGGGGCCGAATGGTAGAGGGGTGCCGTGGAGAGGTACCGCATCGACGGTGATCCGCCCCACAGCATCTGAATGGCCGCCCCAATACCGACGACGTCGCGAGGGTGACGACCGGACAAGGGACGCCACACCCCCTTCGGAACGCCCGTCGTGCCCGAGGAGTAGAGCATCGTCTGCCCAGCGGACTCCACGAAACAGTCCTCGTCAGTCTGCGCATCGACGACGTCGGCGTAGTCATCGTCCACGCAGAGAACATCAACCCGCCGATCAACGAGGCGTAGTGCGTCCATCAGGGTCGAACGAAGGCGGGCTGTGGTCACGACGTGCGTGGCGGTGGAGTTGTCGATGATGTAGGCAACTTCGGTACTCGTGAGGTGCGAATTGATCGGGGTGTAGTAGAGGCCCGACCGTTCAGCCGCCCAACACACTTCCGCGAACTCCGCCACGTTGTCCATCAGGAGTGCAACGTGAGAACCCGAACGACAGCCCTGCGAGTACCAGTAGTTCGCCAGCTGTCGTGACCGCCGATCAAGCTCGCCCCACGACACGGTGCGACCACTCTCCACCATGACCACCGCGGCCCGATCCCGACCTAGCTCGTCGGCGTCGCCCGGAAACATGGGTTCAGGCTACGACCGACCTAGGGTAAAGCGACGGAGGAACACAATGCGCGTGGGAGTATCAGTCGGCAGTGCCTACTACGACGGCAGCAACTGGGAAGACTTGGTCGAGCTCGTCCGTGTTGCGGACCGAATCGGCGTTGAATCATGCTGGACGGCGGAAGCGTGGGGTATGGAGTCCACCACGCCCTTGGCATACTTGGGCGCTCTGACGTCCAACATTCGCCTCGGCACCGGCATCATGCAGGTCACGGCCCGGACGCCGTCGATGGCCGCCATGACCGCGCTCACCCTCTCGCGAATGACGAACAATCGGTTCATCTTGGGACTCGGCGTGAGTGGCCCACAGGTCGTCGAAGGTCTCCACGGTGAGCCCTTCGCAAAACCGTTGACACGGCTTCGCGAATACATCACCATCATTCGACAAGGCATCAGTGGGGAAAAAATTGCCCTTGATGGCGAGCACTACGTCCTCCCCCGTCCCGGCGGCGAAGGAAAGTCCTTGCGGCTCTCGATGCCCCCGCAACCACAGATTCCGATTTACCTGGCCACCCTCGGACCAAAAATGTTGGAGCTCACTGGTGAAGTAGCCGACGGCTGGCTCGGTACCTCATTCATTCCCGAAGCGGCCGACGTCTTTACGACCCATCTTCGCAGCGGGGCCGGTCGTGCCGGCCGTGATCTCAGTTCCCTCGATCTTCAAATCAACGCGACTATTGAAGTCAGCGACGATGTGGAGGGTCTCATCGCCAAGTACCGCCCACGAGCCGCCTTCACGCTCGGGGCGATGGGTTCCGCTCAGACGAACTTCTACAACGCGGCCTACTCTCGCGCCGGCTACGACGAGATGGCGAAGGAGTCGCAGGCCTTATGGGTGGCCGGGCGAAAAGACGAGGCGGCGGCGGTCATTACCGACGACTTTATTTTGAAGACGGTCATGATCGGAACCGAAGACATGGTCGCCGAACGTATTCGTCGGTGTCGAGACGCTGGTATCACAACCCTTCGCCTGACCCCCACGGGGCGGCATCGAGACGAACAGATTCACAATCTCGAATACCTCACCGACCTCATTCACCGCGTCGCTTAGCGACGCAAGAGTGCCGATTCATCGTCGGCGCTCAGCCACCAACTCGGCGCTTCCTGGGTCGCGAGCCACTCTGCCGTCTCCATGGTCGTCAGCTCCAAGGGGGTCTGCGGCATTCCGAGGGAGAGGGCGAGCGAATTGTCCATCGCCATCACCGGTGACGAGTCACGTCCACTCCAGAGGGGGAACTTCTGATACCACGAACTGTCGCGCAGTTGATCGGGATCAATGTCGTGAAGGGTGGTGCCGGCCGGCGCCACAGTCGCGGCCACGGTCTCGAGCACGTCGCGATAGCGGCGCGCGGGGAAAGATCCACACGCGTGCACGGCACCAATCCACGATGACGATGCCACGTTCATCACGAGACGGGCGAGGTCACGGGCGTCAACCCACTGGAGGGCGTTATCACGAGGTCCGGGCACAGCAACGTCGCCACCGCGTTGCATCCGATTGACCCAGTAGGGAAAGCGGAATGTCTTATCCCAGGCCCCTACGACGTACGTCGGTCGAACAATGGACACCTGAGAGAACCGTTCGTGAGCGACTCGTTCGCACTCGGCCTTCAAGCGCCCGTAGGTCGCTGCCGTCACATCCGCATTCGGATCACAGTCTCCGAGTGCGAGCAGTGGTGTCGATTCCGTTCCACCGTCTGATTCGGGTTCGGCGTAGGCCGAAATTGACGAGATCTGTACGTAGTGCCCTCCGCGGTTGTCGAGGGCTGCGGCGAGATTCTCCACGTCTCGTCGCTGATAGGCCACCGTATCGATGGTGACGTCAAAGGACTCGGTGCGGAGTGCCGAGAGATCGCCGTGTCGATCTCCCACGAGGCGACGAACCGACGACGGGATATCAGACGCTGTCAGACCGCGATTCACCACGGTGACGTCGTGACCATCGGCGGCGGCCGCCACCGTGATCGCTCGTCCCACAAACGACGTCCCACCGGCAATCAATATGCGCATCGACGTACCTTACCGACTCGACGTCAGCCCGGCGGTGGTGGGGCTACGCGGTCGACGAGTGCAGAAAATGCCGGTGCGGACAGCAGGGCAAACTCGCGAGTGATGTGTTGACGATCGAGATATACCAATGTTCCACGAACGAGCATCGGGCACTCGTCGTACGCCTGCCCATTCGGCGTCGTGGCCGCCACCGCGACGCGTCGGCGGCAGAAGAGGTCGGGGGTCGAAAGGTAGGCACTCGCAGTCGAACGAGCGGCGTCAACCATGGCGTTGAAGTAGCCCGCTTCGAGAGCCCCCGATCGTCCATTACGCGTGGCCCCGACCGCGACACAGTGCGTTAAGGACGTGAGGTGATGTGCGACGCAGTCGGGTGAAAAAACGTCTCCCGGAACCCCCGAGCTCGCGAACCACTCCGGATTAGGACCAACGAACACGGGCGTGGCACCTCGAGATTGAACAAGGCGAGCAAACGCCTTCATCCCCGCGGTGATCTGTTGATTGGTTTCGAACGCCGTGGTTCCCGTCCGACCACGCATCGCCGTCATGAAGACGTAGGACGGTCGTTGGGACGACATTGCGGTGAGTACGGCCCGGTTAAAAGATGCGCAACTCGGATAGGGCGCTCCCGTCCGCTGGCCGGGCGAACCCGAAAAGTAGGGGGTATTTGACCACGGTCGACAGTTGGCCTTCGTCAGAGCACTCACTCGCCAGTGACGCGTCCGCCCCCAATAGTCGAGGGCCGGTAACCACTGGTAGGCCCGAGAGTCCCCCACCAACATCACGCGATTCTCACTCGTCGCGTCACCAAAACTGCCACACGCCGTGGGCAGGGGTGCGAGCGTCGTCGCGTCGCCAAAGCACTGGCGGTGGCGCGGTGTATTCGCGAGCGAGTAGTGCGACCACCAGTACCCCGGTGACCACTCACGAAGTGGTGGGGCAAGTTGCGTAGGCGCCACTGACGTGGTGACAGCCGAAGCGATGGTTCGTTGCCACTCCGCAACCGGATCGGTCGGAGCCGAGCGGGTCGGAACGCAGAAGGTGATACTCAGTCCGACGGACACGAGCACGACGGTGCGAAGGTGGTCGCGGCGTCGAGACAACAAATGCCCCGGGCGATTGCCCGGGGCATTTGCGTGTGAACTTTTAGCTGCAGCCACTCGTCGCGCCGCAACTGCTGCAGACGTAGCAGGAGCCAGCACGCTGCATCGAGTTGCCACAGGAGTAGCACATGGGAGCGTCCTGCTGCGGAGCGCGTGCCAACGTCTGCTCCGTTGCCGGCGCGGGCTTGGCCGTCACTTCGACTGCCTTCACCTCCGTGGTGGCATCCGTGGAACCAATACCACGTGACGGTGTCGCCTGCTCAACAATGTTCGGCAGGGTGGGCTGGGTCCGCTCCGTGGTAGAGAGGACGCCCAGATCCTCGCGCTCGCTCGGGCTTAAGTAGTCCAACGCCAAACGACGGAAGATGTAGTCCAGCAGCGATGTCGCAATACGCAGGTCGGCGTCGTCCGTCATTCCCGACGGTTCGAACTTCATGTTCTGGTACTTACGAACGTACGTCGACAGCGGCACGCCATGCTGCAGTCCGAGACTGACGGCGATCGAGAAGGCATCCATGATGCCCGCCAGAGTCGAGCCCTGCTTCGACACCTTGATGAATACTTCGCCGGGGCGTCCGTCTTCGTACTCACCCACCGTGACGTAGCCCTCACAGTCGGCGACGCGGAACGAGAAGGTCGTCGAGATACGGCGACGCGGAAGACGCTCGCGAACCGCGCCGACCAGCACGTGGTCGGGCGAAGCGTTGCGAGCGGCCTCGAGCTGAGCAGTGAGTTCGGCGATCTTGTTCACGAGAGCCGAGTCATTCGACGTCGTGGTCACCGAAGCATCCTGCTTCTCCCCATCCTTCTTGGCCGTCGACAGTGGCTGACCGACCTTGCAGTTGTCGCGGTAGATCGCCACGGCCTTCACGCCGAGTTCCCAAGCGAGCATGTGCAACGCCTCGATGTCTTCGATCG
>CAXBRG010000090.1:0-5529 GCA_963977995.1 uncultured bacterium
GGGGATCGTGACGGGAATTGAAATGGACATCAATCCCTACTGGCCGGTTCTCGGGATGGCGACCTCACCTCTCTTGAAGTCGACGGGCAATTTCGCCTACTCGCTACCAGGGTCAATGCACAATCCCCGAGTATTTCTTGATGGTTGGATTCGTGACTTCTTCACTGTGAGCGTGCGCCGCTCGTAGCGGGCTGTGCCGTTCACGGTCTCCGATCTCGATTCATTCGAGATGGCTTAGTCTTCTTCGTTGACTTCCTCATCGCTCCAGACGTACCCGCACGAGCGGCACTGGTACGGGAACTCCTCATCGGGGAGCATGCGGACGCACCCCGCAATGTGCCACCACACACCCTCACGGTTTCCCATAAAGCTTCGGACGTACACGTTTGAGGAGGGTACGGCCGGTTCTCCGGACAAGGTGGTGTAGACGTAGTCGTCGGGTTCATCCTCGTCCTCGTCATCCCAGGTTGGCAGTTCTGCCAAGTACCACTGGCCGTGCACGTCAACTCCGGCTTCAAAGTGTTCGATATCGTCCGGTGGGGCCATGGGGTAGCCGTGTATCTCAACCACAATCTTGTGTGACCCACACCGCGGGCACGCCTCCATATCACTGTCGCGATAGCTGAACATTTGGTCTTCTCCACTTTCCATGAGAGCAGTATCGAGGTGGCCTATGACACGCCGTGTGCCCATCGTTAGGCTGACGGTATGGGGAGTGTCCTTATCTATGACGGCGAGTGTGGATTTTGCACCACCGCCGCCCAGTGGATCCATTCCCGCTGGCCGCACCCCGACCACCGAATTGTGCCGTGGCAGTTCCTGACTGAGCCCGAACTCACGGCCATGGGGCTGACGAAGGAGACAGCCTCGCTCAGGGCGTACTGGTGGGACTCTGACCGGCTCTTTGGTGGCGAGAGGGCCATCGCCCGGGCGCTGCGGGAGGCACGCTATCCGTGGCGCCTGCTTGGCGTTTTTCTGGACCATCCGGTAGTGCGACTTCTCGCCCGTCCGGGATATCTCCTCGTCGTGCGGTTTCGCTATCGACTCCCCGGAGCAACGCCCACTTGCCGCCTCTAAATCTCAATCGCACAACGGCTGTCAACGGAAGTGGCGAACGACCGACGCCGTGAATACGCAACAGCCCCCACTGGAAGATTCCAGTGGGGGCTGTTCACTCGAAAACTTAGTGTGATCCGCCGCGTCGACTTTCGGCCGTGCCACCAAACGCAGCCCACAGGACTAAACCAATACCGGGAACCAACAGCCACATGCCGAAGACCAGTGCGAGGACTGTGAAGAACGCCCCCATTCCCAAGACGAAGGGAAAGATCGAGGTCCCGGGAAACGCGTCGATGTGGCCCGCGCCTGACTCTCGCGTCGCATTCGGGTCGTCCTCGGGACGCAGGGGCATCCGTTTGCTCCACCACCAGTAGTACGAACCGGGGAGGAAGCCCAAGGTGCCACCGGCCACGATCATGATGCCGCCGCCGTTCTCACCACTCCAGACCCAATAGACGATGCCGAGAAGGGCGAAGAAGAGGCCGAGTCCGAGGAGAAGCTTCGCTTCTTGCTTCATGACTAGTGGTCCTTTCCGTGACCGAGAGCCTTCGCCTCGGGGTGATTGTGGTCCCACGTCGGTCGCTCGGATCGAATTTGTGGGAGACGGTAGAAGTTGTGGTGAGGCGGCGGCGAGGTCGTGAACCACTCGAGTGTGTGGCCGTCCCACGGGTTGTCACCCGCCGGGTGCTTTTTCCAGCTCACGACAATGTTCACCACGAAGAGCAGTGTGGAGATACCGATCATGATGGCTCCGACGGAGCTCCACGTGTTGGCCGTCTGCCACGCCGGGTTGTTGGGGTAGATAGCCATACGTCGTGGCATACCGTCGAGACCGAGCCAGTACTGAGGGATCGTAAAGAGTTGAGTACCGAGAAAGAGCAACCAGAACTGGGCTTTACCAATGCGTTCGTTGAGAAGATAGCCCGTGATCTTGGGACCCCAGTAGTAGAGACCCGCCATACCGCCCAACACCAGGGCCATGACGACCGAGTGGAAGTGAGCCACCACGAAGTAAGTGTCGTGGGTGAAGAAGTCCAGGGGCGGGCTAGCGAGGTAGATACCGGTGAGACCCCCTATGAGGAACGTCACGACGAAGCCGATGGCCATCAACATGGCGGTGGAGAACCAAATCTGTCCTCGCCACATTGTGCCGATCCAGTTGAAGAGTTTGATACCCGTCGGAACGGCGATGAGCAGACTCATGATGGAGAAGAACGGCAGAAGGACCACGCCCGTCGTAAACATGTGGTGAGCCCACACCCCAAGCGATAGCGCGGCGATAGTGATCGTGGCGAACACCATGCCTCGGTAACCAAAGACAGGCTTCTTCGAGAAGACCGGGATGATCTCGGTCACCATTCCAAAGAACGGGAGGGCCAGGATGTACACCTCGGGGTGTCCCCAGAACCAGAAGATGTGCTGCCAGAGAACCGGCACGCCTCCCCCCGTAACGGAGTAAATATGCGTTCCGAAGTGCCGGTCGGCGTAGAGCATCACGAGACCCGCCGTCAGCACTGGGAAAGCCAGCAGAATCAGGATTGAGACCACGAGCAAGTTCCACGTGAAGATAGGCATGCGGAACAGGGTCATTCCCGGCGCTCGGAGGTAGAAGACCGTCGCGCAGATGTTGACACCAGTGAAGATGGCCGAGAAACCAGTAAGGATCAGTCCGCCAATCCACAGATCGGTGCCGTAACCCGGTGCCTGAATGGCGTCAGACAGAGGGGTGTAGGCCACCCAACCGAAGTTTGCCGCACCCTCGGAGGTAAAGAAACCGAGAAGCATGGTGATGGCCCCGGATAGGTAGAGCCAGTAGGACAGGGCGTTCAGTCGCGGGAAGGCCATATCGGGAGCCCCGATTTGAATCGGCACAATGATGTTGGCCAGTGCGCCGAAGGCAAAGGGCCCGGCGAACAGGTAGATCATGATCGAGCCGTGCATCGTGAAGAGCTGGTTGTACTCGGCGAAGGACACCAAATGTCCATTGGGATTCGCTAGTTGTCCGCGGATCACTTCCGCGAGTGCGCCACCGAGAACGAGCATGATGACCGAAGTGATGGTGTACGACAGGCCAATGACCTTGTGGTCGGTGGACGTTAACCAGTTGAGGATGCCACGGGGACCGTGGTGCTCGTGGTGACCGTGATCGCCGTGTGATGCAGTTGCGTGTTCGTGGGTCAACGTGGTCATAGCTTGTTCGTTCCTCCGGATGCTTCGGGCTTCACGGGTACTCGCGCCGTCATCTGCTCAGCGAGAACCTTCTTAGCGGCGTCGGCCTGGGCCTTGCCTTCAGGGGTGTTAAAAGTGGCGAGCCACGCGGCGTAGTCGCTCTGCGAAACAACCTTCACCTTGAAATACATGATTGAGTGGTACAGACCACACATCTGGGTGCACTGACCCGAGAACGTCCCCGTCTTCACTGCGTGCAATGAGAACGTGTTCGTCACGCCCGGTAGTGCGTATCGCGAGAAGTTGAAGTCCTTCACATAGAACCCGTGAACGACGTCCGTCGACGTCAAAATAATTTTGACGTCGGTGTCAACGGGCATCACCATGGTTGGTTCTTCGGTCGTACTTCCCACCGAAATTGCGTTTTCATTTTCGTAGGTGAAGCCCCATCCCCACTGGAAAGCGTTCGCGTGGATTGCCGTCGTCGTCGGAGGCTCGGCAACCACCTTGTTCTCCACGACGATGGTCGCAACGAAGAGTCCGATCACAATGAGAATCGGCACAATGGTGTAAACGATTTCGAGAGGGATGTGGTACTGCGTCTGCTTGGGAATGGCGTCACCCTGTCGTCGGTAACGAATGACCGCCCACAAAATGAGTCCGGCAGTGAAACCACCGATGATGGCAGCGGCCACCGAGAAGCCCTGCCAGAGATGGAACGTCGACTGTGCAGTCTCCGTTACTCCCTCTTTGGCATAAAAGCTGGGAACAGTGCAACCGGAGAGGAGGAGTCCCGCTCCGGGAATCGTCAGTACGCCGGCTAGCCGCGCGAGGCGGCTCTTCACCGACGCACCCTTGGGGGGTAGGGGCGTCAAATCCACAAGGAAACCTTACTCATTTCCTGCGGAGAATCGGCAATTCCGACGAGGTCCAAGGACCCGACCCACATCGCATTTCCCCTACCCACTTGGTGGCATTTGACCCCACGTCAGCGACGTGGGGTCAAATCAACAACAGCGGGAAACGACGGGGTTAAGCCTGCGGCTTGTCGTCACCTTCCGACGCCTCTTGGGCGGCCTTAGAGTCCTTCAGACCCTTTTCAAATTCGGTCTTGGCGGATCCCAGGTTGCGGGCCAGTTTCGGGATGGACTTTCCACCGAAGAGGACGACCCCGACCACAACGAGAACGATGATGAGGTCGGGACCAGCGATATTGGCGATCATGGAAGCTCCTTTAGGCGACTACTAGCGATAACCCTACAACGCCATTAGCCGGCGAGGGCGACGCCCAAAACGAGCGCTGCGAGAGATGCCAAGAACCCCACGCCAGCGGTCGCACCCCGGCGAGAGGCTGATTGGGCTTTGCTGTGGAGGTAGGCCAACAGTCCCGCACCCACCACCAGAACCACTTTCAGCATCAGCACAAATTGCCACCCCATGCTGGCGCCCGATCGATTGACCTCCATGGCATTCCACAGACCAGTGATGATCACGAGCGCATAGGCGGGCCAACTCAATCGAGCAAACGCCCGCGCCGCTTTGGCCGGTAGGTCGGGGTCGCCTTGCCGCAAGGTCGGAACGAGTCCCGCCATCACCAACTGGCCACCGACCCAGACGCTGGCCGCCAAAATGTGTAGCGAAATACGGACGGTGTCGAGGCCCGTGGCGAGGTGTGCGGTGGTGGCGAGCATCTCTACTTCCCTTGCCAGTTCGGAGTCCGCTTCTCGGCGAAGGCGATGGCTCCCTCCATGGCGTCGGCCGAGCGTCCAATCATGCCGAACTTGTCATTATTAATCGTCCAACTCGCCGCCTCGGAAATTTCGAGTGACGACTTCATCACTTCCTTGGAGGTCCGAACGGCGAGTGGTGCATTCGCTTCAATGCGTGCGGCCAAGGCCAGGGCCTCTTCGACGACGGTAGTTCCGGGAACAACTTTGTTGACGATTCCAAGTTCGTAGGCACGCTGCGCAGAGACAGGGTCACCGGTGAGCGCCATCTCGTACGCAATCGTCAGCGGAATTCGCTTACCGAGTCGGATCAGTCCACCGCCACCGGCAATGAGACCACGCTTTACTTCGGGGATTCCAAACTGGGCGTGGTCGGCGGCAACGACCATGTCGCAGCTAATCATCATTTCAAATCCACCAGCTAACGCTGAGCCGTTAACGGCGGCAATGAGTGGCTTTGGGAAGTCGCGCTGCGTCAAGCCAGCGAAGCCCTTGTCGGTGATCGGGAACTCACCGGTGGCGAAGGCCTTGAGGTCCATTCCTGCGCTGAAGGCCTTGTCGCCGGCGCCAGTGA
>CAXBRG010000091.1:0-5516 GCA_963977995.1 uncultured bacterium
AACACGACCGTGAGATTGAGCGTCCGGCGCGCAAAGATTTCGAGCTCCGGTTCCATCACACGCGCCGCACCGGCCGATATCGCGGTGACGACGTCGCGGCCGCGACGGACATACATTGCCGACTGCGCGGGCGTCACGGACCGACCAACGTCCATCATCGGTGTCTCGTTGGTCGATGCGCGCACGTACGTGCTTCCCGCCAACGTGTCCGTGAAGACCGACTATGTCGGAGGTCCATCAGGTGGCCTCGCGATGGCTCTCGCTATTTACGACCGGTTGACCGCGGGCTCCCTGTCGGGCAAGCACCGCGTTGCCGTGACGGGCACCATCTCGCTCCGTGGTCACGTCGGCGAAATTGGTGGCATCGGTCAAAAGGCGAGAGCGGCCGTTGACGCACATGCCGATACATTTCTCGTTCCGTCCTCGCAGGCCGGTGAAGCCAAAGCTGCCGTGGGGAGTGACCTACGAATCATCGGCGTTTCAACCTTCACGGAAGCACTCCGGGTACTCCGCGATTTGGGCGGAAGTGCCGAAAAACTGCGATGAAACCACCACGAAGGACGGCGAAACTCTAGGCTCTCTGGGGTATGGACGACAACCGACCCCTGACGCCCAATCGGCATTCGGGGCACGATGTGTCCAGAGCGAATTTTCGTGTCGTTCGCCGGGGATTTGATCAAGACGAGGTGCAGTCCTACCTCGAAAGAATCGCTCGGGAGATGTCACTCCTCGAGAAACAGGTTCGTGATCTTCAGACCAAGCTGAGCGAAGCGACACATCGCGCGGAGAATCCCGTACTCGATGAGTCGCGACTCACGGCGATGCTGGGAGCACAGTCGACCGCCATTCTTCGCGCTGCCCACGATGAGGGCGCAAAAGTGACAGCTGAAGCGCAAGAGCGCGCCACCCAACTCTTTACACAGGCGCAAGAGCGCGCCACGAAGTATCTCGTTGATGCGCAAGCTCGAGCACTACAGATTGTGAACGAGTCGGAAATTGCGTCGGCGGCAAAAGAAGAAGAGGCCCGCGCCGCTGCGATGCGTCTCGAAGAATCGGCCCGCATCAATGGTGACGCAATGATCGAAAGATCGCGCGAGCAAGGTCGAGCAATCGTTGAACAGGCCAACCAGGCTCGTCGCCAAGTGTTGAACGACCTCGTTCTCCGGCGCAAGGCTCTCAACGTGCAGATTGAGCAGTTGCGGGCCGCTCGTGACTCGTTGACGACGACGGTGAATTCGGTCCGAGACTCCGTTGAGCAGGTATTGGGTGGACTGATGACGAGCGACGAGGGAGCTCGCGCCGCCGCTCACGAAATCATGCGGAGCAAGGTCGCGGCGGCCGATCCCACCGAAGAGGAACTCTTGCGCGGGGTACCACTGCGCGAAGTCCCGGACATTGACCCCATCCGCCCCGAAGACCTCCACGGCTCGACGTCGACGTCCACATCGACTCCTCCGTCGGCTACACCCGCAGCGGGCGCCACCGTGGGGCCCCGAATCGTTCCCGACCTTCCTCCGGAACCGACGACGTCTGAGGTTCCCGACAACGATGTCGTAAGCGATATTTTCGCTCGGCTCCGCGCGTCAACGCAGGATGAAAAGGGCCGAGAGCCGCAGGCAAAACGGCCACCGAAAGTTCGGACAACCCCGGTCACGGCGGATGACGAACTCTTCCTCCGTCGCGAAGAAGCCATTGCGGTGCAGTTAGCCGAACTCATCCGTCACGTAAAACGCGCCATGCAGGACGACCAAAACGTCATGATCGAACGACTTCGTGGCGTCAAGGGACTCATCACCGATCAGTTGGAAGACGAACTGCAGCAACGGTCTCGGTACAGTTCTGCTGCAATTGATTCCGTTCGCGCTATTGCTCAGGCGGGCGTTGATTTCGCTCACGCCGTGGCGGGTGGTGGCAGTGGCATCGAACACTTTGGGGACATTGATGAGTGCGCTGCGGATCTCGCGGTCACGTTGTCGGTGGCCCTTCGCAAGAGAATTACTGCGGACGGTAACGACGATGGTGCGGAGCGCGCGAGTACCGCATTTCGCGAATGGCGCGGCGCTCGGATAGAGCGACTGTGTGGTGATATTGCGCGCCGAGCGTTCAACGTCGGCGTTGTCGCCGCCTGTCACGGCTCAACGGTTCGAGTGCTCGTTGCACCAGACCACCCACCGTGTGATGCCTGTGCCGGTGATGCGAGGGTGGGCGGAATCTCGGCGGGCTCGGAGTTTCCGAGCGGTCAGCCATACCCACCGCTCCACGCGGGCTGTAACTGTGCGGTTGTCCCGGCCGACGGGTAGTTAGGCTTGCGGCGTGCGCCGCCCTGATGATTTTGCCGCTTTCCGACGTCCCGTAAGCCGACGTCGACTTATCACGATCATCGTGGGATTGGTCGCCGTCTTCACGCTGACCGGTCTGCGCAGCGTGGCAGTGCTGTGGACGGACTCGCTCTGGTTTAACTCCGTCGGGGCATCCAGTGTTTTCCGGGGACTGTTGTGGGTGAAGGTGGGGCTCGTGGCCGTCTTCGGCCTGGCGTTCTTCGTCGTTCTGTGGGGCAACCTGCTGCTCGCACGACGGTTTGCCGCTCGGGACTTCACGTTTGAACCAGAGGACGAAGCGTTACGCCAAATTCAATCGATGCTGCGGCCGTACAGCTTCCGCATCACTGCCGTCGTGTCACTCGTTCTCGGAGTGATTGCGGGTCTTTCGGCTCTCCCCGAGTGGAATAACTACGTTCTGTTCTCTCACGCCCAGAGCTTTGGCACGCTCGATCCGCTGTTTAAAAAGGATCTGGGCTTCTTTGTCTTCCGGCTGCCGTTTCTGCACTTCATCGTGAATTGGGCGTTGACGTCTCTGTTGGTGATCACCGTTATCACCGTGGCCTACCACTACCTCAACGGGGGGATTCGTGCTGCGAGAGTGACACCGCGCGTGTCGCCGCAAGTCAAGGTTCACCTCTCGGTTCTGTTGGCCGTCGTGGCGCTCCTCAAGGCCGCGGGCTACATCCTCGCCAGGTATTCGCTGGTCACATCGACGAATGGCTATATCCAAGGAGCGGCGTACACCGATGTCCACGCCCGTATGCCAGCCCTCTCCATCTTGTTTTGGCTGTCGCTAGCCGCCGCCGTCATCCTCCTGGCGAACACGGTGCGCCGTGGCTGGTCGCTGCCGGCTCTCGCCGGTGCGCTCTGGGCCTTCTTGGCCCTCGTCATTGGAGTGATCTATCCGTCGGCGTTGCAGACTTTCAAAGTCACTCCCTCGCAAAGCACGTTGGAGCTGCCGTACATCGAACGCAACATTTCGGCGACCCGCTTGGGCTACGGATTGAACGCCGTCAACAAAGTTGACTTCGCGGGTTCGGAGTCAATCACGCCGCAAGAAATTGCGTCGAGTCAAGAGACGCTGAACAACATTCGTCTCTGGGACCCCTCCGCAAATATCGCTCTCGAAACCGTGCAGCGTCGGCAGGCAATTCAGTCGTACTACACCTTCACCACTCTTGGCGTTGATCGTTACACGATCAACGGGAAAGTGACCCCCGTCTTAGTCGGCGCCCGTCAACTCAATATGAACAATCTCCCGGCGCGTAGCTGGGTGAACCAGCACTTGCAGTACACCCACGGGTACGGAATGGTGATTTCTCCCGCGAACACCTTTGATCCCGAAACCGGCAACCCCGTCTTTGCCCTGCAAGACATCCCGCCGCGGAACTCTCTGGGCCTGCCGGCCCTGACGCAGCCGGGGGTGTACTTCGGTATCAACGACCCCGGCTGGGTCGTGGCCAACTCCAAGCAGGCCGAGTTGGACTACAAGACGCCCAACGGTACGCAGGTGGAGTCTCACTACTCCGGCACCGGGGGCGTGGAGATGTCGAATTTCCTTCGCCGTTCGGCCTTCGCCCTTCGCTACCAAGACCTCAACTTATGGATCTCGGACCAGGTGACCTCGAAGAGCCGTATGTTGTTCGAACGCGATGTGGAGGCGATGGCCCGCAAGGTCGCTCCCTTCTTGTCCTTTGACTCGCACCCCTACGCCGTCATGGCTAACGGTCGCGTGCAGTTCGTCCTCGACGGGTACACCACGTCGGCACACTTCCCCTACGCCGAGGACGCATCGAGCCAGGGAGTTCCAAATTCTTCTGGTCTTCCGCAGTCGTTCAACTACGTGCGCAACTCGGTCAAAGTCGTCATCGATGCGTACGACGGTTCGCTAAAGCTCTACGCCTTTGGGAATACGGGTGAGGCCACGGACCCCATCCTGGCGGCCTATCGTTCCGCGTTCCCCGACCTCTTCCGTCCCGCGAGCGAGATGCCCGAAGCCATTCGTCAGCACTTGAAGTACCCCCAAGATCTCTTTGCGGTCCAGGCATCGCTGTGGGGTCGCTATCACATCGATTCAGCCGCCGCGTTCTACACGGCGTCCGACCGCTGGCAGGTCTCACCGACGACGGGTGCTGGATCGCCGTCCCAGGCGCTGCAGTCCACGGTCGTGACATCGAAGAAGGGCGTGGCGACTGCGATTACGGCTCAGATGGAACCCATCACGCAGGTGATGGCCTTACCGGGTCAACAAAAACAACAACTCGTTACGTTGAGTTCCTACGTACCGGCCGGCGCCACGGCCACCGTTCAGGGACTCACGGGATTCTTGACGGTGACCTCGAATGCCGACAACTACGGCCAGTTGACCTCGTACGTAACCCCTCGAGGAACGTCGGTGACGGGGCCCGTTCAGGCGAACTCGGAGATCAATCAGAACGCCCGCGTCTCAACCATCATCACGCCATTGGACCAACACGGCAGCAACGTCTTGCTCGGTCACAACATGATGATTCCGTTGCACAACTCAGTTCTCTATATCCGTCCGTTGTATGTCACCAGTTCGGCGACACCTCTACCGCAACTCAAGTACGTGATTGCGGTCTTCAACCAAGACGTGGCCATTGAGTCATCGCTCTCGGCGGCACTCTCTGAAGTGTTGGGTGCCAACGTCGGCAACGGGGGATCGGGTGGTGGCGAACCGGCGGGAACCACGCAGACCTACCTCGCACAAGCCGCCGCGGCGTACGCCGAAGCACAGCGCCAATTGAAGGCGGGCAACCTCGCTGCCTACCAAGAACAGATTGACAAGATGGGCGCGTTGCTAACGAAGGCGCAGTCGGCTCTGTCCGCTGGTCGCTAGTCCGCGCACGACACGAGGTCGAGGGCGAGTAGTTCAAGATCACGGCGCGTCATGGTCTCGGGCCATCCACCCAGTCCGTCTTTCCAGTGCGCGGGAATGGAGTTCGCTCCGAAGTGTGCACCTAAGAGACCGCCGGCGATAGCGGCGATGGTATCGGTATCGTCTCCCAACGCCACGGCGTAGCGCACGCCATCAACAAACGGACTGTGGGGGTCGGCCTCGTACACGCTCCGCCACGCCGCCTGGAGCGCGCGAACGACCCACCCATTGGGCGTCAAGTCGCGCGGGTCGCACTGAATCGCCTCGTCGAGTCGTTCACGCCAGAGCCCACCAGT
>CAXBRG010000092.1:0-5482 GCA_963977995.1 uncultured bacterium
GATGGGGCCACCAGGGCCGACGCTACTCCCAGGTAGTGACGTTTCTCCTCGTCGCTCACGGCGTCCAATGCGGTCACGCCCGAGGGGCGACCGGCTTTCACCCAGGCCTCCTGCGTTCCCCGTCCGATGAGCGTCACATCAAACTCGTCGCCGTGACGCGCGTGCATCTCCAGCAGTGTTCCCAGCCCCTTGCGCTCTTCCGCGCGACCGATAAACAAAAGATTGGGTCGCACGGGCCGCTCCCCATTATGAAATCGTTCTGTTTCGAAGCCGTTGAATAGCACGGTCGCAGTCGCTCCGGTGGCCCGACGCAGAGTGTCGGCCGCGGAGGCGCTCACGGCCACACGAGACGGCACCCCCGCGAGTAGTCGTCGCAACAAGGGACCAGTCAATGAGTAGGCGGGCCCACCGCCCGATCGATGGAACGTTCCAATGTGCGGACGTTTCGCCCTCAACAGCTCGGCGTACCCCAAGAGAGGCGCAAACGGTTCGTGGAAGTGCACGACCTCCACCCGTAACTCATCTAACAGAGCCGTAACCCGCCGACTCGCCCCAAGGCTCAGCGTGATGGGCGCCTTCGAGCCATTTGCGGGAATTGAGAGACGTCGCCCGAGCTGATGCACCGAGACGCCCTCGATAGCGATGGGCTCACCGGCGGGAGCAATCAAGGTGACTTCGTGCCCCCGACGCTGCAGCTCGCGCGACATCGCCATCGCCTGTTCTTGCACCCCACCGTTCACGTCGAGGGCGTACGGACAGATCAGGGCAATTCGACGACTCATGCAGTGGGCCCGAATCGCGGCTGGAGCACATGCCACTGCTCCGGTGCGCGTCGGATCAACGAGGACAGATCGTCGGCGACCGCCTGAGTTACTCGGGCAACGTCGTCCCGCAGCTTTCCGGTGCGTTCGGTGTCAATCGGCGGCATGATGACGGCATGGTGTCCGTCGCCCGGGCCGGCATAACAGGCGGCAGTCAAGAGGACGGCTCCCGTCCGCAGTGCGAGAGTGGCCGGCCCAGCGGGAATAGTGACCGACTCGCCCAGGAGGACCGCCGGAATTCCGTTTCCCTGGATATCGCGATCGCAGAGAAGTCCCACGATTTTTCCAGCCTTCAGGGTCGACAGCAACGCGGTGCCGGCGTGTTCGTCGAGTGGCTCGACACCGATACCGATGGACTCTCGCTTCTTTTTAAAGAACTGGAAGAGTTCGGGCGGCTCAAGAGCTTCGGCCACGGCCAACATGGGCCAACCGGCGAGTGACAAAAATGCACCGCCCCACTCCCACGAGCCCACGTGGGGCAGAGCAATAATCACACCTCGACCCGACTGCGCGGCGGCGGCGAGATGTTCTTCGCCCTCGGAGAGGCAAAAGTGTTTTTGAATGACCGCGGGAGAAATGGCGGGGAGCTTGGCGCCTTCGGCCCAGTACCGTCCGTACGTTTCGAAGCCGCGATCGACAAAGCGATCAACCAGTTCCCGATTGGGTGCACCCCCCAGAGCTCGACTGACGTTGTCGGTGAGATGACGGCGGGACTCCGTGGACATTCGACCCACCGCGGTGGCAATTGACTCACCGAGATAGCGGTCCACCCGCTCCGGCATCAACTCCATGACGCTCGCCACGGACTTCACCATGGAGACACGAAGTCTCTCGCGGGCCGTCATTCGGGTCGCGTGAGCTGGCTCGCCGCACTCCACACTCGACGAAACCGACCCACTGCGGTAGCGGTGGTCAGCACAAGGAGTATCCACAAGACGGGAATAAATAGCGAGTGATGCAAGAGCGCAATACCGAACAAGATCATTCGCTCAGCCCGCTCCATGAGGCCGCCCTTCGCGGCGAGGCCGAGACTTTCCGCCTTCGACCGCTGGTAGGAGATCATGAAGGTGCTCGTCAGGATGGCGAAGGGCAGCAAAATCAGCGAGCCACGGTGTTGCATTTCGAGGTAGTACGCCACACCGCCAAGCAGGACACCGTCGGAAACCCGGTCCGTGACGGAGTCAAAGAAACTTCCCCGAATACTCGCCCGCGAGGACGCCTTGGCCACCGGGCCGTCGAGGAGATCGTGGAGACCCGTTGCGGTCAGGAGGAGTACGGCGAGATGATGACGGTCCGTCCCAATGGCCCAGGCGGTGAGGACGGCGAATACGAGCCCAGAACCCGTCAGCACGTCGGCCGAGAATCCCATCTTGACCATCGCTCGGCCGATGGGCGCAGTGCGAGCATCAACTGCAGTGCGAAATTCGCCGTCCAGCATGGAGCCCCCTTCGCTCTCACAAATTCTACTTTCGCTCTCGCGGCGCGGGCGGAATCAGATTTCGGCGTGGATTTTCTGCCACGTCTGCCCCAGTGATTCGGGTAGTACGCGCGTTTCACCAAGTGACGTCATGAAGTTCGTATCACCGTTCCAGCGCGGCAGAAGATGCCCGTGGAGATGTTGGGGAATCCCCGCACCGGCGGCCCGACCAAGATTGAAACCGATGTTCATTCCGTCAGGCTGATATGCCCGTTGCAGTGCGGCAGCCACACGCCGCACGAGCGCAAAGAAGTCCACCGACTCGTCCTCGTCGAGTTCGGCGAGGTCGCCAATATGTCGCCGAGGAAGCACCAGGACGTGACCCGAGCCGTAGGGATAGGCGTTCAAGATGCCAAACGAAGTCGTGGTAGTAACAAAGATGCCCGACTCTTCGGAGGCACCACTCGACAGCAAGTCACAAAAGACGCACTCTGACGGATTACCTCGGCGCTCGTCCGCTGTTGCTTCACGGACGTACGCTTCACGCCACGCCGCCGAGAATCTTTCGAGCGGCACTAGGCCTCCTCGGGCCGCCCGTGCGAGGCGACTTCCGTGACGAGCCGATCGATGAAGGTCTCGAGAGGCACCCCGCGCTCAGGATCGTTCGAGCCACGGGCGTTAATGCCGACGCTCCTCGCGACCACGTCGTCGTCGCCGACAACCAAAATGTAGGGCAACTTCTCCAGTTTCGCCTTACGAATACGCGCACCGAGCGGTTCGGTCGCTGCGTCCACGTTCACACGCACCCCTCGAGCCTTCAGGGCGGCGGCGACCTCGAAGGCGTAGTCGTCGTGGTCGTTACGAACGGACAACACTCGAACTTGTTCTGGCGAGAGCCACGTCGGCAGGTTGCCGGCGTAGTGCTCCACCAAGATGGCGATGAATCGCTCCACGGATCCAAACAGCGCGCGGTGAATCATGATCGGCTGGTGTCGGGCGTTGTCCGGGCCGACGTAGGTTGCGTCGAATCGCATCGGTGTTTGAAAGTCGAGCTGGATGGTTGACATCTGATGCGTTCGCCCAATGGCGTCCTTGGCTTGGACCGAAATTTTGGGTCCGTAGAACGCCCCACCACCCTCGTCAAGGACTAAGTCGAGCCCTTCGGCCCGCGCCACGTCGGCCAGAGTCGCTTCGGCTTCAGCCCAATCCTCGAGCGAACCGACTGCCTTCTCCGGTGGGCGTGTCGAGAGTTCGAGGTAAAAATCATTGAGACCAAAATCACGTAGCAGGCTCAAAATAAAGGTGAGGAGCCGCGCCAGTTCATCGCGCATTTGATCCTTCGTGCACAAGATGTGGGCGTCGTCTTGCGTGAAGCCCCGGACCCGAGTGAGACCGTGAACGACCCCGGACTTTTCGTAGCGATAGACCGTGCCGAATTCAAAGAGTCGTAAGGGAAGCTCGCGGTACGAACGCTGCCGGGACTTGTAAATCAAGACGTGGAACGGACAGTTCATCGGCTTGAGGTAGTACCGCTGACCCTCATCAAGAATCATCGGGGGGTACATCCCATCTGCGTACCACTGCAAGTGTCCAGAGGTCTCGAACAACTCCGCTTTGGTGATGTGCGGCGACGACACGAACTCGTAGTCGTCTTCCACGTGGCGTTGCCGGGAGTAGTCCTCAATCAATCGACGCAGCGCGCCGCCCTTCGGGTGAAACACCGAGAGTCCCGGTCCAATCTCGGACGGGAACGAGAACAGGTCCATCTCCAAGCCCAGTTTGCGGTGATCGCGCTTCTCGGCCTCTTCGAGGCGATACAGGTGTGCGTCGAGAGCTTCTTGTGACTCCCACGCCGTTCCGTAGATTCGCTGGAGTTGCTGTCGTTTCTCATCGCCTCGCCAGTACGCACCCGCGACGCGCATCAACTTGAAGTACCCGAGTCGCCCGGTCGAGGGAACGTGAGGGCCTCGACAGAGATCGACAAAATCTTCCGTGTTGCGATACGCCGACACGACGGCGCTGTTACCAACTTCGGCCAGATCCTCTGCCGATCCACCGGCCTGAACGGCAGCGATGATCTCCGTCTTATACGGCTGCGAGGAGAACAGTGCGAGACCCTCTTCGATGCTGTGTTCCGAACGTATGAACGGTTGATTCTCGGCAACAATTCGTCGCATCTCTTCTTCGATGCGCAGCATGTCACTGTCGGAGAAGTGAGCCCCGCCGGGAAGGTCAAAGTCGTAGTAGAACCCATCGGTAATTGCGGGACCAATCGCGAAGTGCGCTCCCGGCCAGAGCCGCGTCACGGCTTGCGCGAGCACGTGAGCGGTCGAGTGGCGAAGGACCTCACGCCCCTCCGCCGAGGTCGTTGTCACGACCGATACCGAGGAGTTGTCGGGCACCTCTCTGCCGAGGTCGACCAACTCACCGTTGACCACGGCGGCAATAGCGGCTTTCGCCAATCGCGATCCGATGGCCGTTGCCACATCCAGAGCCGTGGAGCCTTGCGGAATCTCGCGCTGAGAACCGTCGGGAAGGGTTACCGAAATGGTCGACATGACCTCTACAGCGTAATACCGAGCAGTGTCGCCGCCGAGGTGACGTTGTATCCCGATTGGGCGGCGTCATCGATGAGGCGAAGGGCGTTGGAAGTGTCGAGGTCGTCGTCGAGCGAGGCTCGTACGCCGTCGAGGACATCGTTAGTGCGAGAGAAGCTCTGCGAACTACGCCAGGTCGAGAGACGCGACACGGCACGCGTGAGGTCCTCGTGGCGCCACTCCCAGTCGTGGCGATAGTGGTGATCCAAGAGGGCGAGACGCACTGCCGCGGCATCGGCCTCCTTCGCCAGATCACCCACAAAGACGAGGTTGCCGAGCGACTTTGACATTTTCGTTCCGTCGAGACCAACCAGACCAATATGCATCCAGGTTTTGACGAAAGGAGCACCGGTAACCGACTCGCTCTGCGCCGCTTCGCACTCGTGATGCGGGAATGCCAAGTCGCGGCCACCGCCGTGGACGTCCAGCGTCTCGCCTAACTCACGGAGTGACAACGCCGAACATTCGATGTGCCAGCCCGGACGACCGGCACCCCACCGCGAGTCCCACGCCGGTTCGTCGGCTTGCGATGGCTGCCACAAAATAAAGTCCAGCGGGTCACGTTTGCGGGGATCGTCGGGGAATCCACCGTGGATAGCCGCGAGCGCAATCATCTCGTCAAGCGAGGCGTGTGACACCTGGCCAAA
>CAXBRG010000093.1:0-5374 GCA_963977995.1 uncultured bacterium
GTCTGGTGGGGGCGAGCATCGATGCGACGCAGAACCCACTCGACCTGCGGCATAAAGCCCATGTCGGCCATGCGGTCGGCCTCGTCCAAGGTCAAGACGTCGAGTTGCGTGACGTCGATTTCACCGCGATCGCCAAGGTCGATCAATCGACCTGGTGTCGCAATCACGAGGTCGGCACCTTGTTTTAACTGCTTGATCTGCTTTTCAATGTCGGCACCGCCGTAGACGGAGACGGACCGCAGTCCGAGCGATTCAGCCAAGGGGCCAAGAACGTCGAAGACCTGAACGGCGAGCTCACGAGTAGGCAGGAGAACCAGTCCCTTTGGGGTGGCGACTCCCCCGCGCGGACTGATGCCGGAGTCCGCGATTCGCTGCAGCATCGGCAGACCAAAGCCCAGGGTCTTTCCCGATCCCGTCTTCGCTTTCCCGCAGACGTCGCGACCGGCGAGCGCATCGTGAATCGTCAGAGCTTGAATGGGAAATGCCGTGGTGATTCCCTGGGTACTGAGAGCGGCACAGAGATCAGGGTGAACACCTAATTCGGCAAAGGTGGTGTCGGTGGCGTAGGAGTCGGCCACCGAATTTTGTACTTCGGACATGTCAAACAACGTTTCTCGGTCGGACCCCGGACCGCGTCGTCTAAAGAAGCTAGGTGGGCCCAAGCGAGCCCTCGGGCAACGCTTCCTCCCTAGTCTACGAGAGGAACGATGCAAAGGACAGAGCAATGGCGAAATTAGAAGTCGGCACAAGGGCCCCAGCTTTCACCCTCGTCAATCAGAACGGTGCCAAGGTCTCTCTGAAGGACTTTGCCGGTCAGCGCATCGTGCTGTACTTCTACCCCGCCGACGACACACCCGGGTGCACGAAGGAGGCCTGTCAGTTCAACGACCACCTGAAGGCCTTTCATTCGTCGGATGTCACCGTTCTGGGGGTGTCACCTAACTCCGCCGAAAGTCACCAGAAGTTTCGCAAGAAGTACGGACTGACCTTCGATCTGCTGGTCGATCCCGACAAGAAGGTCATGGAGAAGTACGGCGCGTACGGCGAAAAGATGATGTACGGGAAAAAGGTGGTCGGGGTCATACGTTCGACCTTCGTGATTGGTCCGACGGGAAAGATCGAACAGGCCTGGTACGGGGTCAAGGCCGACGGTCACGCCGCCCGCGTCCTCGCGTCGCTGCAGTAGAAACGATGCAGCCCCCGGCCGTGGCCGGGGGCTGCACTGCTACGTCGATGGTGCTACTTCAGTGTGGTCACCGTCTTCGTGGTGTCATCCGACGTCCCAATGGCATTGGTCGCCGTCACCGACACGGTGTAGGTCACATTGGCCGAGAGTCCCGTCACCGCCACGGGCGTACCCGGCTCGATGGATCCCGACTTCACCACGGTGGTACCGCGGCTCACGGTGTAGGCGTAACCCGTGATAGTGCTGCCACCATCGTCGGTCGGTGCCGTCACCGCGATGGTGAGACCCGTCTTGGTGACTAACGACACCGCAACCCCTGGTGCACCCGGGGCCATCAAGGTCGGTGTCACCGGATCGGAGACCGCGGAGACCTGTGACGTTCCCTTGGCGTTGGTGGCAACCACCACGAACACGTAGGCCGTGTCGTTGACGACCGCCTGAGGATCACCCTCGGTGCAGTTGGGCTTGGTCGCGGTGCAGTACACGGTCCAGTTGCCGAGGTCGGCAGTGTCCGTGGACAGCGGGGCGCCATTGGCGTCGTAGTCATCCGACGTCGTGTAGTACACGGTGTAGCTCGTGATCGCGAGACCGTTGTTGGCCGGAGCGGTCCAGACCACCTTCACGTTCGCGTTCTGCGCGGTCACCGTCGGAGCGGCGGGGCGCGCCGGGGCGGACTGCTGACCCGAAACCTCAACCGACACACGGCGGTTCTTCGCACAGGCGTCCGTCGCACCGTTGACCGAACACCCGCTGCCGTACGTGGTGCTGATGCCCTTACCGACGGCGGTCAGGTTCACGTTCGTGACGCCCAGCTTCGCGAGGGCGTTCTTCAGGTAGTTCGAGGCGTTGGTCGCCCGAGTCGTCGAGAGGGTCTGGTTCGCGGCGGCCGAACCGTCGTCGTCGGTGTAACCAACGAACTTGACGTTCAGGTAGCCGTTGTCCTTCACCAACTGAGCGACTTCATCGAGGAACGACGCTTCGTCCGAACCGGCACCCACCGTGGACTTACCCGATCCGTAGTGGAGTTCCGCAACGGCGAGTGAGGTCGGAGCGGCGGGGTTCACCGTGATGCTGAGACCGTTCGACGCGACGACCGTCACCACGTCACTGAGACGCAAGATGTACTTGTTGGCGGGCGTCCAGGTGTAGCTGCACTTCGTAGCGGTGCAGCTCGAGGCCGAGACAGTGCCGACGGAGCGACCGTTCAACTTGACCGTGTACGACGTCGCGGGCGGCGTCGGCGAGAAGTTGACGGTCACCGGCATGGCGTAGAGAGCCGAGTCCGGTGAACCACCATCAGGTCCCGTCGGTGGGGTGAGCACGATGGCGTTCTTCAGTTGGTTCGACCACGTCGGCGTAAAGGCGGCCGACGGGGTGCCCGTGGGCGATACGAAGTTCTGGTTCGTGGTCGCCGTGGCCGAGAAGGTCGGGTCGTTCACGGCCACCACACTGAAGGTGTAGGCCGTCCCGTTGTTTAGACCCTTCACGACGCAGCTGAGGGCCGGGGCAATCGCCACGCAGGTGGCGTCGCCCGGACTCGCGGTGACGAGGTAGCCCTTGATGGCGATACCGCCCGTAGAGGTCGGTGCCTTCCACGTGACGTACGCCTGTCGGTCCACCAACTTCGCCTTCGGGTCCACGCCCGCGGTCACAATCGTGACGGCTGACGGGGCCGTAGCGGCCACCAGTGAGCTCGACGGCTTCGAGGCCGGTGAGTTCCCAATGCGGTTCGTCGCCTTCACCGTGAAGGTGTAGGCGGTACCAGGGGTCAGATCGGTGAACGCACACGTCAACACCGACGGATCGCTCACCACGCAGGTCTTGCCACCCGGTTGGGCCGTCAGGGTGTAGCCAGTCACGGGAGCGTTCGTGGGATCACTCGGGCGGGTGAAGGTCACCGTGATGGCGTTCTCGTCAGTGCGAGCCACTCCGGTAATGGTGGGCGCCGCCGGTAGGGCAGCAGGCGTGCTCGACGAACTCGCATCGGAGGCCGGAGAGTCACCATTCAAGTTCGTGGCCTTCACGCTGAAGGTGTAGGCCGTGCCGTTGGTCAGACCCGTCACGTCACAGCTCGTAGCGGGAGCGGTCGCCACGCAGGTCTTGCCACCGGGGCTCGAGGTCACGGTGTACTTCGTGATCGGCGCGCCACCGTTATCGGCGGGGGCGGTCCAACTCACCGTGCTGCTGGCGACACCGGCGTCGGCCGTGACATCCGTCGGCGCGTTCGGCAGTGTTGACGGCTTGGCCGAGGCGCTCGAGGCCGAGGCGCTCGAGTCACCAATTTCGTTGGTGGCCTTCACGCTGAAGGTGTAGGCCGTGCCATTGGTTAAGCCGGTCACCGTGCACCGCAAAGTGGTGAAGGGAGACTCGACGACACAGGTTCCGCCACCGGGGCTCGCCGTCACGGTGTACTTCGTGATGGTGCCGTTGGCCGACGTCGGAGCCTTCCACGAGACGGTGAGCTGCCCGTTCGAGTTGTTACTCGCCGGAGCGGTCACCGTGGGTGCCGTCAGACCGCTCGGTGCGGAGGCCCCGGTGATCTGGTTGGAGGCACTCGACGCCGTCGACGTGCCGGCACCGTTGGTGGCCGTCACCGAGAAGGTGTACTTCGTGCCAATCGTCAGACCCGTGACCGTGCAGCTGAGCGGGTCTGGGAAGGGGGCGGTCACGGTGCAGGTCTTGCCACCAGGGCTCGAGGTCACCGTGTAGCGCGTGATGTCCGAGCCGTTGCTCGCCGGAGCCGTCCAGGTCACCACGGCGGAGGTGGAGCCGACCGTCGCGGTCGGCGCACTCACCGTCGAGGGAGCGGCCGCGGGGGCCACCGACGACGACGCATCGGCGGCGTCCGAGTCGCCCTTGTAGTTCGTGGCTACCACGGACACGCTGTACGCCGTGCCCTGGGTGAGCCCCGTGAGGTCACAGGTTGTCGCACCCGTGGTCGTGCAGGTCTTCGTTGTCACGCCGTCGGTCGCCGTGACGGTGTAGCCGGTGATCGGTCCACCGCCATTGTCCGTTGGGGCCGTCCAGGCCACGGTCAGCGCAGTACCCGACTTGATTGACACGCGCACGGCCGTGGGAGGTTGCGGCTTAGTGGCCTCGGGGGTCACGGAGGATGAGGGGTCCGATGCCGGACCGGTGCCCTTGGCGTTCTTCGCCTGAACGGTGAAGGTGTACGCCGTGCCGTTGGTCAGTTCCGCAATATCACACGTGGTCGCTGGCGCATCCACGGTGCAGGTCAGACCACCGGGGCTTGACGTCACGGTGTAGGAGTTGATCGTCATACCCGATGGTGCGGTGACGGCAGTCCAATTCACGGTGGCCTTTCCGTTACCGGCCGTCACCGTGGGCTTCGCCGGAGTGGCCGGTGGGCTGAAGGGGACCATTGAATCGGAACCCGACACGGTGGAGGTGGACGCCGTGTAGGTCTTGCCGTTCACGGTGTAGGTCACCTTCACGGTCACGGTGTAGGTCGTGCCGTTGGTCAGACCAGTTAACGAGCACGTCGTTGCCGTCGCCGTAAGAGCGGTGCAACCAGTTCCCGCCGACGGGCTCACGCTGACGGCGTAGCCAGTGATCGTGGTGTCGTTGGCCGCTGGTGTCGCCCAGTTCACGGTCAGCTTGGCGTTTCCAGGCGTCAACGAGACTTTCGGAGCGTCCGGAGCGGCCTCGGCGGGCGTCGTGAACGACTGCACCGTGCAGTTCTTGTAACTGTACGAACCGTTACTACTCGCGGTGATCGCGCCGGTCGTGGCGTTCGCACCCGTGGTCAGTGAGTTCGTGGTGCAGACCAAGGCGTAGTACGTCGTACTCGGTTGCAGTCCTGTCGGTTCACACTTGGTGCCACTGACGGGACAGGTAACACCCGAGGCAACAGTTCCCGATGTTGAGTTTGAAGCTCCCGCCATGGGGTTCGACGAGTAGATCGTGATCTTGCTCGAACCGGTGCCGGGGTTCGACCACGTGATGGTGGCAGGCACATCGGTGGCGTTATAGGTCACACCCTGGGGTGCCGGTGGCACGGCGACGACGAGCGGCGGAGCTTGAGCGGGGAAGCTCTCCCCTTCCGCGCTGGTCGCCGTGATGGTGACCACGTAGGACGTGTCGAGCGACAGCCCGGTCAAGTTGCACGCCATGTCCGTCGTTGCCGTGAGGCCCGACGGCGGTGTCACATTGATGGGTGTTCCAACT